>NZ_JAOVFN010000002.1:0-235482 GCF_034650275.1 Acinetobacter sp. IRS14 | reverse complement strand
AACGCGGGACCAACGGATTAAAAGTCCGCTGCTCTACCAACTGAGCTAACGACCCTGAACAAACATTCAAACATCGTTTGAATGTGAAGTGCAAGATAACTAAAAGTTTTCTAACACCACCTTTGTTTTGATGTCGCGTATTTTAGCAAGTTATTCAACTAACACAAGAGGTAAATCAAAAACATTTGCATGATTGCCTATAAAAAGCACGATTTCCTCTTGTTTAGCTAAAAAATGAACTAAAAACGGTATTTATATGCCTGAATGTTGTCAAAAATTTCAGTTGTGACATCACAATAACTGTTTGTACCAGGTAATAAAGCGAGTAAACGTTCAGAAGTTTTGCTTGGATTAAACGAATCTTCCTTCAATTTATTCTTTTGATATTTAAAAGTACCTGTTGTTTCAACTTTGGCTTGCACTCGTAAGAACACTGGTACTGCATAAGCAGGCAGGCATTTTTTAAATATAGTCACCATTTCGGTTAAATCAGACTCATTTAACTCAGCGCCATCAGCAAGTGTGATTGCTGCCATACCAGCACGACCATTGGTATTTGGGATTTCTACCCCATAAACCACCGCTTCAGCGATCTTGTCATATTCACAAACCATGTTCTCAACTTCAGTAGTAGATACATTTTCGCCTTTCCAGCGGAAGGTATCGCCTAAGCGGTCAACAAACTGAGCATGACGGAAACCAATATTACGAACAAGGTCACCTGTGTTGAAATATGAGTCACCTTTTTTAAAGACATCTTTCATAATCACAGATTTATTCTTTTCTGGGTCTGTATAGCCGTCAAAAGGTGAGCGACTGGTAATTTTACCCACTAGCAAACCAATTTCACCGGCTTTAACTTTTTTACACCAGCCCTTTTTATCGCGTACAGGTTCATTTTTCTCTTTATCAAACTCAATAATGGCATATGGCGTAGGAGAGAAGCCTACTGTGTTGTCAAAGTTAAAAATATTACTAAACCCGACATTGCCTTCACTTGATGCATAAAGCTCAAGAACTTCTTGCACACCAAAACGTTGTTTGAACTTATCCCAGATGTTTGGACGCATGCCATTACCGATCATTTTGGTTACGCGGTGGGCACGGTCAATTTCTGTAGGAGGGGCATCCATTAAGTAACGGCAAAGCTCTCCTACGTAGCCAATTGCAGAGGCATTAAATTTCTGAACATCTTTCCAGAATGCACTGGTTGAATATTTACGTCGAATTGCAAGGGTAGAACTTCCCGCAATCACACCACACCAGCAAACTACGACACCTGTTGCATGGTAAAGCGGTAACGTTACATACATCACATCATCTGGGCCAAGGTTTAAAATGTGGCCATAGGTGCCATATGCGAGCGTCCAGCGACTGTGTTTGAAAATAACAGCCTTTGGTAAGCCTGTTGTGCCCGAAGTATAAATATAAAACAGGCCATCATTTCCATGAACAGATTGCGTAGTCGATGGGTTAAATTTTGGAAATTGATCAATTTCTATTGCAAGATTGGCATAACCTTGAGGTGCTGTACCCGCATCTTGACGTGTAGCCTGATCTGCAAACCAATGAAAACGGTCTTTAGGAACATTTAGGTCCTGACGAATTTCATCAATTACAGCTCGAACTTCTTCACCTGCAATTACGGCAATTGGTTTTACAAGATTGATACTATGAGCGAGGACCTTACCTACTTGAGAGGTATTAACAAGCGCAATTGTTACCCCAATTTTAGCTAAACCTACAATCGTGGCAATAAGTTCAGAACGGTTCTCAACCATTACGGCAATCACGTCACCTTTTTGTGCGCCAAGAGATAGATAATAGTGAGAAATCTGGTTAGCCCATTCGTTTAAAGCTTCATATGAATAACTTTGATCTTCAAATAATAAAGCAATGCCTTGCGGATTTCGCTTAACAGCTTTTTCAAAAGCTACACCTAATCCCGTTGGTGTATTTGCTGTTCTTAAGTAAGCCTGTTTAAGACCATTCAGGATATGGGGTACTTTGGGGATGAAGCTAGGAAGTCTTGTTGCAACATCACCAAGCGTAATGATATCGGTCTGTGTTGTCTGGCTCATATCAATCCTATTTATTTTTCGATCAATCCAAAAAAGGTTGCGTTGGCAAAAGTACAGTGTTTTTCATGGTTCACCATGCTTTTAAAACTTTTCTTCTAGTGCAATCAACCTAATTGGTTAAAAATAACAAAAAAAACCTAGTCATCGAAATGACTAGGTTTGTTTAAATTAGCTGCAATTGAGCAAATGATTTACTCAGCTACAGGATTTGCTTTCTTTGGTGGACGACCGCGAGGGCGACGAGGAGGACGACTTGGTTTGTCCTGATCTGCCTTAGAATCGTCTGATTCAACTTCTGTAGTAGTTTCTGTTGGTGCTACAGCCTGTTCTGCGGCAGCTTTTGCTCTTGCAGATGCTTTAGGCTGTTTAACAACCGGAGCTTCAACTACAGTTGTCGCTGGTGTTTCTTCTACGCTTGTTTCACTTTGAGCTACTTCTTCAACCACTTGATGAAGCTCAAGCGGTTGTTGTTTTGACTCAACAGGTGCTTGTGTTTCAGCAGCAGGAGCAACAACTGTTTCTTCAACAGCTGGAGCTACAGGGGCAGCTTCTTCCGGTGCAGCGTGTTGTTGTTTAACTTGCTCAAAAGCTTGTTCAGCAGCAAGTTTTGCTAAACGACGACGCTCACGTGGATCATTAGCAACACGTGGTGTTTGCTCTTTTTGTGGCGTCAATGCAAGTACAGGCGCAGGCTCTGCTTCTTGTGATGGCTTGTTGCTTGGAAGCTCTGCATCACGAGTAACAGGCTTTTTGTCTTCAGCATCAGACACGACTTCTGTTGCTAGCGTACTAGCGTACTGTTCAGCAAACTTCTGCAATGCACGATTGAATGTTGGAACTAAACCAAACTGTTCAATCAATACTGTGCAATCTTCACCATAAACATGGCGAATCAAGCTACCAATCGTATATTGCGCCAACGTTGGAATTTGCGATGGGGCAATTGATGGTACCGCAGCTTTAGCACGTTTCGCGTTGCGTTGTTCACGACGACGCATACGAGGGTCATTGCTCGCACGTTGGATTTGCGGTTGAGCTTTGCTGTCTGCAGGAGTTGTCGTCGTTTCTTCTGCTTTGGCAGTGACTGCTTCTTCTACAACTACAACAGGTGCTGGAGCTGGCTCTTGAGCGACTTCAACAACAGGTGCTGTTTCAGTGCGTTCAACAGGTTGCTCTGGAGTCAAAGCAATAATTTCGCTTTGTGCCTGATCAACATTAATTACTAAGGCTGTATTCATGACTTCATGCTTTGGAGCATCAATCAAATCAACCTTAATTTGTTTCTCATCAACAACTACTGGTGCCGCCGGTGCATTTTGATTTTCATTCAATACACTTGGATCGCGGTGGCGATTTGGACGGTTCGGACGTTGTTGATTATTACGGTCACGACGCGGCACGGCATTTTCAGTTTGTTGTCCATCATTTTGATGTTGTTGATGTGACTGATCTGGGTGCTGACGTTTTTGTTGACGTTTTAACTCACGTTGTTCTTGACGTGATAACTGTACAACTTCTTCGTGAACCTGTTGTGGTTGTTGCTGTTGTTGTGGCTCTTGAGCATGGTGATGTTGTTCACGTTGCTCTTTGTGCTTACGTTTTTTGTTGTTTGGACGTTGTTGTACTTTATCGTCTTTTTCAACATTTTCACGAGCTTCCTGTTTAGCAGGAGACTGTGAAATGTAAGCATTATTAGATGGAGCCGCAACAGTTTCAGCAACTGGCGGTACTGTAACTTGTCCAAATTGGCCACGGCTTACAGCGCCAGTATTGACCATTTGTTCAATTGTCGCAGCAGCATTTTGTGCTGAACGAGATTGATCAATAGTTTTAGCTTGTTTTTGAACAAAAAGGTTCTCTAACCATGCAAGAGGGCTTGCTGCTTTTTGAGTGCTTGGCTGAGCAGCAGAAGGTTGAGCTGCTTGATTTGCTTTCTTTTGACCAGCTGCGTTATTTGCAGCAGGAGCTGCATGAGCATGGCCATGATCAGCTTCCTCTAAATGCCATTCAGAAGATTCATAACCTAGCTCTTTCTCACTTGAACGAGTTGCTTCTGTACGCTCATAGCTAGATGGTGCAAATCCATCTGGATTGTACTGAATTTCATAGTGAGGTGTTTCTAAGTGCGGGTGAGGTAAAACAGTCACACGAACACCAGAAGTTTGTTCTAAATAAACAAGGCTATGGCGTTTTTCATTGAGTAAGAACGCTGCAATTTCAACAGGAACTTCTACTTGTACTTCACCATGACGTTCACGAAGTGCAATTTCTTCTACTTTACGCATAATTGAAAGCGAAAGTGAACGTAAGTCACGCACCATACCCGTGCCATGACAGCGTGGGCAAACATATCCAGTTGCTTCTTCAAGTGATGGACGTAAGCGTTGACGGCTCATTTCCATTAAGCCAAAACGAGAAAGTTGGCCAAACTGGATACGTGCACGGTCGCTTTGTGTTGCTTCACGAAGTTTTGCTTCAACCATGCGTTGGTTGCGTTCTTTAGTCATATCGATGAAGTCGATAACAACTAAACCGCCAATGTCACGAAGACGAAGTTGGCGAGCAATTTCTTCTGCTGCTTCTAGGTTTGTATTAAGTGCAGTTTCTTCAACGTCATGTCCACGAGTCGATTTCGCAGAGTTAATGTCGATTGAAACTAAAGCTTCAGTCTGGTCAATTACAATTGAACCACCAGAAGGAAGTTTTACTTCACGCTCGTAAGCAGTTTGAATTTGGCTTTCAATACCAAAATGAGCAAACAACGGCTCGTTTAAAGTATAAGTTTTAAGTTTGTCTAATTGACGTGGCATAACTGCTTTAACAAAGTTATACGCTTCGTTATAAGCTTGTTCGCTATCAATTAAAATTTCTGCAACGTCATCACGTAAGTAATCGCGGATAGCACGAGTAACTACGCCAGCTTCTTGGTGAACAAGCATTGGAGACGGACCAGAACTCGCAGTGCCTTGGATTTGTGCCCACAGGTCAAGCAAATGCTGTAAATCTAACTGTAATTCTTCTTGAGTGCGGCCAATACCTGCGGTACGCACAATAACACTCATGCCGCGAGGTAAATTTAAAGAAGCTAAAATTTCTTTTAATTCTTCACGTACAGAACCTGAAATTTGACGGCTAATGCCACCGCCTTTCGGGTTGTTTGGCATAAGAACCAAATAACGTCCTGCAAGTGAGATGAATGTAGAAAGGGCAGCGCCTTTGTTACCACGTTCTTCTTTTTCAACCTGAACAAGTAATTCAGTACCTTCAGTGATGAGTTCACGAATGTTTGAAGTTTGTCGCGGGTCTGCTTGGAAATAACTATTCGCAATTTCGCGCATAGATAAGAAGCCTTGACGGCCTGCGCCATATTCAACAAACACAGCTTCTAAAGAAGGTTCTACGCGGGTTACATGGCCTTTATAGATATTGGATTTTTTCTGTTCTCGGGTACGATTTTCTAAATCAAAATCGTAAAGACGATTACCAGTGATAAGTGCAACGCGGACTTCTTCTGCGTGAGTTGCATTAATCAACATACGTTTCATGGGTGTGACACCTAATAGTGACCCACACAAACATATCGCACAAACTTAAAGGTTCTGAACGAACATCGAACATGACGGATCATTTCCCAGATCTCAAAATATTTGTGGTCTGAGTCATCTGTTACCGGCTACATTTAGCCTTAACTTCGATTCTCGTCTGTGATGTAGGCAATACTGCTTCAACCTTTAAATCGGACTTCCTTAGTGCTTCACTGGCGGGTGAGCGGTACATTGGTTAATGACTTTCACTGTCATTGAGCGCGAAGTGACTTCTTTTTGGAAGTTTGATACGGAATGTTCATCGTATCGGTGCTTTCGGCAGTTCCAATGCATCAACGCTTTAGCCTGAAGGCAACATTAAGGAGCGATTTGTCTGATGTGTATCAGTTTACGTTCCATAACCAACTAGAGTTGGTAACATATTTTTTTGAACAAACTGAATTAAACGCAACAGTTTGTCATTTTGCCGATATAATAAGCCTTCGGCGTCGGCATAATTCTTTAGGACCTATCCGAGCTGATGGTGAAAGCATCATTTTGATTGAGGTTTCAATCAGGGAAATTCCCTATTAGATGTTCACTTACGGCGGTATCCGTGCGCTGACTATATCAAACCTTGCAGCATCTGCCTATGGGCTAAGCTTAGATTTCTTGTGAAAAAACTAAGCTAAACGGTCATTTATTAATCAAATTTAGCAAAATTTCAGGTTTAAATATTAGTATGAATTCTACACAGCAATGGCAAAGTGTCACTTGGTTTGAGGTGGATGAACATCAAGCAGGACAGCGAATTGATAATTTCCTGTTCTCGCGTTTAAAAGGTGTACCTAAAAGTCGTATTTATCGTTTGATTCGTGAAAGTCAGGTTCGAGTAAATAAAAAACGTGTTAAAGCTGAGACTAAACTTGAGATTGGCGATCAGATTCGTGTTGCTCCAATTCGCTACGAACAAAAAGATGAAACAGCCGCTCCTGTCAGTGACAGTGTGGCACAAGGCCTATTAAGCCGTGTGGTCTATGAAGATGAAGGTTTGTTAGTTGTTAATAAGCCTTCAGGTATTGCTGTCCATGGTGGTAGTGGTATGGCATATGGTTTGATTGAAGCACTACGTGCAGCGACAGGCAAAAAATATTTAGAACTTATTCATCGTATTGACCGTGATACTTCTGGTCTGGTCATGATTAGTAAAAAACGTAGCACTTTAAAACAACTACAAGATATGTTGCGTGAGCACAAAATTCGTAAAACCTATGCAGCGATTGTTAAAGGTCAAGTGAGCTTAGATAAACAGCTGATTGATGCACCTTTATTGAGATATGAGCTAGCAAATGGCGAGCGTCGTGTACGTGTGACTAAAGATGGTAAACCAAGTAAAACCGAATGGGTTGTAGTAGAGCGCTTTAAAAATGCGACTCTGGTTCATGCATCACCTTTATCTGGCCGTACTCATCAGATTCGTGTGCACGGTTTAAGCATTGGACACCCGTTAATTGGTGACGATAAATATGGACACACGACTGAGTACACTGGCCCTGAAGCACGTCGTCTATGTTTACATGCGATGCGTTTAGATATTCCAGGTTATCCACCGATTGAAGCACCTTTACCAGAAGACATGACCCAGTTATTAAAGGCTTTGAGAGTGGCAAAATGAGTCTAAAAACCGAATTAGTTATTTTCGACTGGGATGGGACTTTATATAACTCTGTTGGACAGATTGTTGCTAGCTTGCAACATGCCGCAGAACAACATGAATTGCCTTTAACAGATGAAGCAGCAAAAAGCATTATTGGTTTAGGCTTGCCCGAAGTTATGCAAACCCTATTTCCAGAAGCACCTGAGTTACATGACTCAATTTTAAAAGCATATGGCGATCACTATATTGCAAACTCTACAAATGATGCATGGTTCGATGGTGTTGCTGAGCTTTTATATGATTTAAAAGCACAAGGTTTAAAACTTGCAGTCGCAACGGGTAAAAACCGTCGTGGGCTAGATCGTGTAATCGCAAAAACACAGAGTACTCATCTTTTTGATGTGACTCGAGCAGCCAATGAAACCAGATCGAAACCAGATCCACTCATGTTGCAAGAAATCTTAACAGTCACTGGAGTGAGTGTTGAGCGTGCAGTAATGATTGGTGATAGTAGCTATGATCTTGAGATGGCTCAGCGGTTAAACATGCCACGAATTGGTGTGGGCTATGGTGTGCATTCGATCGAAGTTCTACAACAGTTCCAGCCTTTAACGATTGCCAAAGATGTACCTGAGCTGCACAACTTTTTAAGAGAGTATGCAAAGTTATCTACGGTAGATGTTGCATAATTTAGAATAATATAAGAAGGGGGGAATTTATTCCCTCTTATTGTATGTCTAATAACAATAAGAAGAGAAAAATGAGTCGTTCTATTCGTCTATTAAATCTTTTACAACAACTTCGTGAAGCCCGTTATCCAATCACTGCACAAATTCTCGCTGAGCGTATGGGAATTAGTGTTCGAAGTGTCTATCGCGATATCGATAGCTTACGTGAGCAGGGTGTAGCAATTGAGGCATCGGCAGGTATAGGTTTTCAGCTTAAAGAAGATATTGTACTGCCACCAATGACACTCAATGAAAATGAAGTCGAAGCTATTTTTTTGGCATTGTATTGGTTAAAGAGTGTGCCAGATCAATCGTTACAATCGGCATCTACATCTGTATTAGCTAAATTGAATTCTGTTTTGCCTGAGCATCGGCAATATTTATTACAGCAAACGACTTTAAGAGCATTTAATACGTGGCTGCCTGTAGATGAAAATCGAGTCGAACAGGTGCGTTTAGCCATTCGGCAGCAAGTCAAAATTTCGCTGCATTATCATGATGAGCAGCAACGAAGTAGTGTTCGAACTTTGTGGCCTTTTGCCTTGGGATATTTTAATGACAAAATTGTTTTAGCTGCATGGTGTGAGCTAAGACAGGACTTTCGGCATTTTAGAATGGACCGTATTCAACACTTGAGTTTAACCCAAGAGTTATATCCATCATTTAAGCAAAAACTATTTGAGCAGTGGTGGGCACAAGAGTCGAAGACTACTGACAAAAACTGACAAAGAGGTTTTGTAGACTAGGTTCCACGATAAACAAGGAGCCATAAAAATGAGCCTTAAACTTTATACTAACAAAGAATCACGTGGTGTTGTGGTCGACTGGCTTTTAGTCGAATTAGGTGTTGAGTGTGAACGTATTGAAGTCGAATACAAGACTGAAATGAAAACACCGGAATATCTAAAAATTAATCCTTTTGGAAAAGTGCCAGTATTGGTAGATGGTGATGTCGTGATTTATGAGCTAGGTGCAATCTGTGCTTATCTTGCTGATAAATTTTTCGATAAAGGTTTAGCTCCTGCATTAGATGATCCTAAACGTGGTTTGTACTATCGCTGGTTATTTTTGATGGCAGGCCCATGGGAAGCTGCGGGTGTTGATAAAGCTCTCGGAATAGATGTATCTCTTGAGCAAAAAATGTTTGTGGGTTATGGTGATTACAACGATGTCTACCAAGCTTTAGTACAAGGGCTTAGTGAAGCAAATCCGTATGTGTGTGGCGAACAATTTACCGCCGCAGATGTAAGCGTTGGAGCAATGCTGTTATGGCAATTGAAAATGGGAGCGATTGAATCTCATCCTGCTATTACGCGTTATGTTGAAACCATCAAACAACGTGAAGGCTTAAAACAAAGCACGATGGGCTCATTGTTGTAAACCTCTGCTGTTCAGAGTCACCCATTTGGGTGACTTTTTTATTTCCTAAATACAAGTTTTAGTTGGTAAGAAAGCCAGCAGCAACGTTAATACAGATCGCTAAAATGGTGGTATTAAATCCAAAAGACAACACCGCATGAAATAAGTTTAAAAGACGCATGTGTTTGGTTGTAATCGAAACATCGGCAGTTTGGGCAGAAGTCCCAATAATATAACTAAAATATAGAAAATCAGGATAAGTGGGCTGTTTTGTTCCCGGAAAATCTAGACCACCATTTTCTTCATTTCTAGATAAAGCCATATAAAAATCATGGGCATAATGTAGGGCAAAAACGGTATGCATAAAAAGCCATGCAGAAACAATGGTGAGTAAAGCTAAAGCCACATGGCCTAACTTTGCAGCATGATCAGAAGGAAGCTGTGAGAGCTGTATTAAAATAGCAACTAGGCACATGGTTAAAGCCAATAGAACAATCAGCATAATGACCCATTTGCTTTCATCTTGTTTTTTTGCTTGCTGCTGCATTTGAGAATGATCAGCACTTTTCATGAGCTGCCAAACATGTAGTAAATATATACTAATCGAAGTATTCCAGCTGACTAATAAAATAGTTGACCATTTCCATGAGGTGAACCATGTCAGAATACTTGCTGTGATAAATCCTATAACTAAAGCAATAAAGAAATGAGGGCGGTTTAGTACACTACGTCCAAGATGTTGAAATACTGCAACCATTTTCCTAATCTCCTTTTACCAAATGGTAAATATATTATTTTTTATTAAATGGTGAAAATAATATCTAGTTTTATATGGGTTTTATTCCAAGTTTTTAAATTGTATTTAAGAGATATTTACTTTTACCGAGTAGGTAAAATAGAACAAAAGCGCGGGCTAAACTGTTTATAAAAAGTATAAAATAAATAAAAAATATTATTTACTTATACCTTTTATAAAGGTGTCCTTATTAATCATAGGCTTAAAATAAAATATAGCTTTTCTGATTAGGTGTGAGTTAAGTTCTTATCCAGATGAAATACTTTAGTGAGTTGATCAATAAATTTTTGAACCCCTAAAGACTGTGAATTTCTACGATAATTTACGAATAAATCCAATGTCGGTAACTCGACATCAAGAGGGCGGACTACTGTATTTTTGATGCCTAAAGGCGCAACGTAAGCAGGTAAAATTGTACAACCTAATCCAGAGCCAAGAGAGTTAATATTAAACAACATACTATCTGCTTTTTGAACAATATTGAGGTCAATATTGTGAGTTTTGGCAAAGTCTAAAATCGTGTTATGTAATGTTTGTGACTGCTCGGCAGCAGGAATAATAAAGTCAACGCCCTGTAAAGCATGGACGGGAATTCGTTCATATTGAGTAAGTGGATGATTTTTAGGAAGTAAAAAAATCAAGGGTTCAGTCAAAACAAATTGGCTTTGGATCTCATCACTATCTGTATTTTCTCGAGTAAAGGTAATGTCTAACTCACCTTTTTTTAAGGATTTAAGTTGTTCAGTATTATTTAGATTAGATAGTTCAATGATGAGATCGGGGTGTTGTAATCGCAGATTAGGAAGAACGTAAGGAAAAATTTTCATTTCTGCAATGGGAACAAAACCGATACGGAGCAGTTGCTGTTTAGCCTTAGAAACCTGTCGTGCCAGAGCAACTGCTTTTTCAGCTTGAGCAAGGGTCAGGCGAGCATGTTCTAAAAAGACTTCACCTTCTTCGGTTAATTCAACTTTACGTTTAGTGCGATTTAAAAGTCGTACACCAACATCTTCTTCTAAATCTTTAATCTGTTGGCTAAGGGAGGGTTGTGCGGTAAAAAGTTTAAGGGCGGCTTTACTAAAATTTAATTCTTCAGCAACGGTAATGAAATATCGGAGATGGCGTAGTTCCATAAGACTAATCCAAAAAATGTCTTACTATGATTTATGTGAAGTATAAAGCATAAAGGGATATAGCGTGAAGGTGATTTAGGTATTTATAAAATAAATGGAATTTCCATTTTCATTAAACATTTAATATATAAATCTAAGTTCAAGTAATTCATAAAATATATTAATTAGGGTCGTTTAAATACATTATTTTTACTTAATCAAAGAAATATTTAAATGTTTTAAATATTAGTATAGGTGATTCTCATATTATGCAAAAATGAAGAAATATAAAATAATATTATAAAATATAAATTCTTTAAGAATGAGTTGGATTTAAGTGTTACTAAATATTTTGTTCTATAAGCTCACAAAACATTTGAAGTTAGAAAAGGAGGGCTTACCAAAGCAAAACCAAGTAACTCATCCCCAATTTCACGTGACTAATTATTGTTATGTTATACAAGCAGTCTTAATAAGAATGGTAATTATCGACGCATAAACCCAACACATCTATGTATTTTTTATGGCAATCTAATTCAACTTATGTTGGCTGTGACCACAATAAAAGGGATATTTATATGATAAATAAGTGTAAGTGCCATAGCTTAATTTGTTTTAATTGTTAAGATAGAAACCTGAACACATCCATTCTGCCGATGCTAAAACATAGAAAAGCCCATGAAAGACAAGCCGACATTAACATATCAATTGCCGACTCAGTCCTGTTGGACGCATACATGGATAAAACCTCCTTTTTATCATCCCGAGTCAGGGCGTGAATCTGATACACGTTTTTATAACCAACAGCCTAAATCACCGGCTAGAGGCTCAAAAGAGCTATTACGTTGGTTAGTTACACGTGAGTCTTTTACATGGAAAGTTGATATTCAAAATGAATACGATACTCGTGTAAATACGGCTGTGGCCTTGCCTCAAAATCGTCCTCAGGCGGACTTAGATGATTGGCAAGTTTGGTTTGTTGGGCATGCAACGGTATTGATTCAGATCGGGCCTTATAACTTTATTACCGATCCAGTATGGTGTGATTATGCAAGCCCTTCACAGGGTCGTGGACCTCGCCGTGTGTGTCCAGCAGGTTTTGCATTAGAACAATTACCGACGATTCATGGTGTTCTACTCAGTCATAATCATTATGATCATATGGATTTGGCTACGCTTGAATGGCTACATAAAAAATTCGCAATGCCGATTTACACTGGACTCGGGAATGGCTTTTACCTACCCAAAGAGTTTCATGTGATTGAGATGGATTGGTGGCAAGAAATTCCCTATCACGAACTAAGAATAATCTATACACCTGCACAGCATGGCTCTGGACGTGGCTTACGTGACCAGAATAAAGCACTCTGGGGCGGCTTTTCGGTTGTAGCGAAAACAGGGCATTGTTTCTTTGCTGGTGATACGGGTTATGCGGGGCATTTTAAGCAAATTCATGCTCGTTATGGCGCACCACGTGTTGCTTTGCTTCCGATCGGAGCTTATGAACCTCGCAAGTTAATGAGTTATGTTCATATGAACCCTCAAGATGCTGTACATGCACATTTAGATTTGCAAGCTCATCGTTCTGTTGCGATTCATTATCGAACTTTTCAGTTGACCGACGAAGACCGAGAAGATCCTGAACATGCGCTAGCTCAAGCGATTAAAGCTTCATCGAAACTTGCGAATCCTTTTTATTGCATTCGAGAAGGGCATAAATTGACTGTATAAAAGTACATCATTTTATATTTAATTTAAAAAGCCAGTTCAATTTGAACTGGCTTTTATCATTCTGACTTAAATTAAGCTAAGTCAAAACGATCTAGATTCGTGACTTTAGTCCATGCCGCTACAAAGTCTTGAACAAATTTTTCTTTACCATCTGCTTGAGCATAAACTTCTACCAGTGCACGTAAGATTGAGTTTGAACCGAATACTAAATCATTGCGTGTTGCAGTAAATTTTACAGTGCCTGTTTTACGGTCTTTGCCTTCAAATACTTCGCCTGATGAATCAACAGGTGCCCATACAGTAGACATGTCGAGTAAGTTCGTGAAGAAGTCTGTGCTGAGTACACCAACCTGCTGAGTGAATACGCCGTGTTGCGAACCATCCCAGTTAGTGCCTAGAACACGTAGACCACCAATCAATGCGGTTAACTCAGGTGCAGTCAAAGTCAGTTGCTGTGCTTTATCAATTAATAATGCTTCAGTTGCTGCATTGACGCCCTCTTTTTTCCAGTTTCTAAAACCATCGGCAAGGCCGCGGAGCAATTGGAAAGATTCGACATCAGTTTGACTTTGTAATGCATCAACACGACCAGAGGCAAATGGAACGCTAATGTTGAAACCTGCTGCTTGAGCGGCTTGCTCTACACCAACGTTACCTGCTAGCACAATGAGATCAGCTAATGACAGTTGAGTTGAGGCTTTGATTTCTTCAATTTTAGTTAAAGTTTCAACAGCTTTTTGGTTTACTTCCCAATCACGTTGCGGTGATAAGGCAATACGTGCGCCGTTTGCTCCACCACGCTTGTCTCCACCACGGAAAGTTGACGCTGAAGCCCAACCAAGAGAAACCAACTCACCAGCAGATAGTCCTAGTGCAACAATTTTTGCTTTTGCATCAGCAATGCTGGCAGCCGATGGCGCAGCACTAGCAGCAGGTAATGGATCTTGCCAAATTAAATCTTCAGTTGGAACCTCAGGACCTAGATAACGTGCTTTTGGTCCCATATCGCGGTGAGTTAATTTGAACCATGCACGGGCAAAAGCATTAGCGAAAGCTTGTGGGTCGTTATGGAAGCGACGAGAGATTTTTTCAAACTCAGGATCAAAACGTAAGGTCAAATCTGTAGTCAGCATTGTTGGCTTACGTTTAATTGATGGATCGAATGGATCAGGAATGATCGCTTCGGCATCTGCTGCGACCCATTGAATTGCGCCAGCAGGTGAGCGTTCTTGTACCCACTCGTATTTGAATAGGTTTTCAAAGAAGTAATTACTCCATTGTGTTGGCGTTTGTGACCAAATGACTTCTAAGCCAGAAGTGATTGCGTCTTTACCAACACCTGTGCCAAAGCTATTTGACCAGCCAAAGCCCATTTGTTCAATTGGTGCACCTTCAGGATCAGCCTGAACATGGTCGGCAGAGGCAGCCCCGTGGGTTTTACCTAAAGTATGACCACCTGCAATCAATGCAACAATTTCTTCGTCATCCATTGCCATGTTGCCGAAAGTCGCACGAATGAACGGCGCAGCTGATTTTGGATCACCACTGGCTTGTGGACCTTCAGGGTTTACATAAATTAGCCCCATTTCGGTTGCAGCAAGATTACTACCTTCCAATGCTTCAGAGTTTCGATGAGCTAACCATTCTTTTTCATCGCCCCAGTTTACATCGTTATCTGGTTCCCAAACGTCTTCACGACCCGCACCAAAACCAAATGTACGGAAGCCAGAAGACTCAAGCGCAATGTTACCGGCAAGAATAAATAAATCTGCCCACGATATTTTTTGACCGTATTTTTGTTTAACTGGCCATAGCAAGCGGCGTGCTTTATCTAAGCTCGCATTGTCAGGCCAACTATTTAATGGCGCAAAACGTTGCTGTCCGCGACCAGCACCACCACGGCCATCACCCATACGATATGTACCAGCAGCATGCCATGCTAAACGAATAAATAAGCCTGTATAATTTCCCCAATCGGCTGGCCACCAATCTTGAGAATCGGTTAATACATTTTTGATATCAGCTTTGAGGGTGTAGTAGTCGAGTTTTTTAAACTCTTGACGATAATTAAAATCTTTACCGAGTGGATTAGAACGTTCTGAATGTTGGTTGAGTAGGTCGACGCGTAGTTGTTTTGGCCACCAGTGTAAACTAGGCGTGCCACCACCGATCGTTACTTGGGGTTTTGAGTTATGTCCTGAAAAAGGGCATTTTGATTCGTCTGACATGATTATATTCTCTCTGGGTAATAATTATTGAGCTCTTAGTAAAAATGTTAGGGCTCATTTTCCTGGACTTCTGGTTTAAAACTCATGTTTATCAAATAAAGAAATGAGTGAACACATGGTGAGAGAAACCGTTTCAAAATTCTTTTCACTAAGATGTTGGCTCATTATTTTTTATTTAATAATGCATCAGATTCCTTTAATTGTTATCCCTCCAATTTACTGCATGGAGGTTAAAAAATAAAAGGAAAAATAAGATGAAACCTGTAAATAACGATGCATAGAATTACCTCTTCAATTGCTGAACAACTTAAGATCTTTTAATAACGCTCTTTAAATATAGTAGAAGTAGAGGTCTTATTTTTCAAATGGATTAAATTGTCAATATTGATTTAAAAAACCGATTAAAGTTTGGTTTAAAAAGCTGGGTATTAGCGAGAGTGAAAAGAAATTTTTATATTTATTTTTTAACTTATTTGAAAGAAAAAAGGAGAGCGTTGCTCTCCTTTGTTTAAATATTAAACATTTACGATTCGATTTGATTTGACCATATCGGCTAGGCCGTGAGTTTTAAAATAGTACTCAAGCCAGCTTTTCACAATGAGTGGATTATTCATTTTCATAACATCATCAAGTAATTTTTGTGCATCTGTCATAGGTACATGACAAATTGCTTTTCGTACTCGCAAAATATTACTCGAACTCATCGAAAGGGTATTAAAGCCCATCGCCATAAGTAAAATTGCCGATAATGGATCACCTGCCATTTCACCACAAATACTGATTGGTTTTTTGTGGTCATGGCATTCTTTAACCAAGCGAGATAAAGCACGTAGAATAGATGGGTGGAAATGCGAGTAAACGTTTGCTACATGTGGATTATTACGATCAACCGCGAGTAAGTATTGGGTTAAGTCGTTTGAACCGACTGAGAAGAAATCGACGAGTTCAGCAAACTCATCAATTTGTAGTAATACGCTTGGCACCTCAACCATAATTCCAATTTTAGGCTTGGTAATTTTAACTTGCTCTTCTTCTTGCACCGCAATCCAGTCACGCTCAAGTAAATAAAGTACTTCCTCGACTTCACTTACTGTAGTCACCATTGGCAATAAAATATGCAAATTATTTAAGCCAATACTGGCTTTGAGCATGGCGCGAATTTGAGACGAGAAAATCTCAGGATGATCAAGCGTGAAACGAATACCACGCCAGCCTAATGCCGAGTTTTCTTCTTCGATACTGAAGTAAGGCAAGTCTTTATCGGCACCAATATCGAGAGTTCGCATCACCACAGGTTTGTTGGCGAAGTGACTTAATTGTTGACGGTAGATTGCGCGTTGTTCCTCTTCACCCGGGAAACGTTCCCGCAACATGAATGGAATTTCGCTTCGGTATAGACCCACACCTTGTGCGCCGCGTTGTACTCCGCGGACGACATCAATCATGAGACCCGTATTCACATAAAGCTGAACAGATACACCATCTGGCGTAATCGCTTCTTTGGTCTCGTATTGTTTGAGATCTTTTGCGATCTGTTCATCTTCTTTTTGAATTTCTTTATAACGTTGACGTAAACGACGTGGAGGATTAACAAAAACACGGCCCTGATAGGCATCCACGATCATTTCCGCATCATCAAGTGTGTTAACAGGCAGTTCGGTTACACCAACTACGGTTGGAATACCTAATGCACGAGCCACAATCACCATGTGTGAGTTGGCTGCACCTTCTGAGGTTACAATTGCTGCAATATTGTCTACTGGTAGCTCTACGAGTGCCGCAGTACTAATTTCTTCACCAATTAAAATACTGTCTGGACTGAGTTCACGGTGACTAGAATCTTCTTCTTGCAACGAGGCTAAAATACGTCGGCCTAAATCTTTAAGATCAGAAACTCGCTCACGTAGATAGTCGTCTTCCATTTGTGCAAATAGAGCAGTGTGCTTTTCAATTACACGACGTACTGCACCTTGTGCCCAATGCCCGTCACGAATGAGTTCTTTAATTTCGGCTGGTAATGCATTTTCATCTAGCATTCTTAAGAAAACACTAAATAAAGCGCGTTCTTCTGCCATTAATGAATCATGCATTTTTTCATCTAAAGAACGAATCTCTGAACGAACTGATGAAATGGCTTGATCTAGAAGTCGAAGTTCATGACTAATATCTTCTGCTTCACGGTCAGGTACTGAGGCTAAATCGGCAGGTGGATATAAAATAATAGCGCGACCTAAAGCAACACCGCCTGCACCTGAAGCACCTTGAAAGGTTTTATAGGCAGGGCCATTACTTGGTTTACGAAATACGTCAATATTTCCAACTGCGTGAGCGTGTGCAATAACCCCAGAAAGCTGAGCACACAGAGTGACTAAAAATGACTCGGCTGCTTCGCTAAAATCTTGAGGAAGTTTGTTTTGTACAACCAAAACGCCCATAACCTTACGGCGATACATGACAGGTACGCCAAGGAATGAGTTATAAATTTCTTCGCCCGTTTCAGGTAAATACAAGAAACGCTCATGTTTTGGTGCGTTGTCAAGGTTAACAATTTCTTCACGTTGCCCAACTAGACCGACCAAGCCTTCACCGAGTTGCAGTGAAACATGGCCCACAGATTCTGGGTTTAAGCCTTTAGAGGCCATTAAAACATAGCGCTGGTTGCGTTCATCGAGTAAATAAATAGAGCAAACATCCACTTTCATGGCTTCAGCAACTTGATTGACCATGATGTCTAACGATTCATGCAAACTGACGGACGCATTAACCTCTTGGACAATGCGCCGTAAAGTGTCGAGTTGCATGTTTGACATGGATGTATACTCCAGTATTTTTTTAGACTATGAATGTATTTATAACAGCACTTTTAATAAAAATCATTTGCTAGATAAATGATTTTTAGGGTAATTGTTGCATCGGCAACTGTGTACATAACTCCACCATGGCTTTACGATAAACATCACGCTTGAAGTTCACCACTTGTCCAAGGGGATACCAATAGCTAACCCACTGCCATTCATCGAATTCGGGTGGGTCGGAGAGGTTTAACTGAATATTTTTTGCATGCGCAGTTAATTTCAGTAAAAACCATTTTTGTTTCTGTCCGATACATACGGGGTCAGAGTCTGACCGAATGTACCGATGTGGCAAACGATAACGCAGCCATCCTTTGGTTTGCGCAATAATCTGGACATGTTCGGGCAATAAGCCGATTTCTTCTCTCAGTTCTCGAAAAAGTGCCTGTTCAGGAGTTTCTCCAAACTGAATGCCTCCTTGTGGAAATTGCCAAGCATTGTGACCAATGCGCTTTGCCCATAAAACCTGTCCATCATCGTTTGCCAAAATGATCCCGACATTCGGTCGGAAACCTTCTGAGTCGATCATTTGGCTACCTAAATATTGTCTATATCGTTGACTTTAATCGCGGGGACAAACACTTTTTTATGTCCAGCTCGAAAAGATCAAAGTAAAATGTTTAAATTGCTACGATCTTAACGAATTTCTATCGACTAGCGGAGATAGATTTACATTTTTTTTCTTAAATTTCAGTTTAAACGAGAATTTTCATGAAACTGGCGTTGTTTGATTTAGACCATACCTTGTTAAATACCGATTCAGACCACTCGTGGGGTGAATTTTTAGTCAATGAAGGTTTGGTTGATCCGGTTCATCATCGTCAGATGAATGATAAATTTTATGAAGATTACAAAGCAGGACAACTTGACCCATATGCTTATAACGAATTTGTCTTTGGATTTTTAACAAAGCACGACAATAATTATTTAACTGAACTTCACCAGTTGTTCATGCAAAAAGTGATTCGCCCACAAATGCGTCCAAAAGGTTTTGATGCAATCAAAAAACATCAGGACTTAGGACATACGATTGTGGGTATTACGGCAACAAGTGATTTTATTACTGCGCCAATTTTCCGTGAATTTGGAATTACAGAAATTTTGGCAACCAATGCTGAAGTGGCTGACGGAAAATATACAGGTAAAGTTGCTGGTTTAGCGTGTTATCAAAAAGGCAAACTTGCCCGTCTAGATGGTTGGTTGGAAGGTCGTAGTGTGTCTGAGTCTTGGGCCTATTCCGATTCAATTAATGACCGTTTTTTACTTGAATATGCAACGCATGCAATTGCAGTGAATCCTGATGATCGCCTTGAAAAATTGGCTCAAGAAAATAATTGGGATATTCAGGACTGGTCAATTTAATTGAAAGGCGTGAGCTTCTTGGAAAAAATAAGTTTTTAGAAGCTCTTTAATAAATTACTTAAATTTCTCTGTAGTGTGCCAAATATTTGGGTCAGGGTTTTGTTGATGCCAAAGCTTAAATTGAGTCCGCCATTGTTGAAAGGGTGCCGTTAACGTAGGGCGTGGGTCATCACTTAAACTATAAGCCATGCCTTCTACTAGCCATTTGGGTTTAGTCAGCATTGCTATATTTCCCCATTCTTCGGCTTGACGGTGATGAATAAGTTCATGGGTGATGTAGAAATCTTTCCAGCCACGCGGTGCAACCAATAATCCCAAATTACCCACTGCTTTAGCGGCTGCTTTTTCCATACCAAAGGTATTTGCACATTGTGAAGTTGAGCAAAAAACCATAGTGGGCTGTTGATGAAATGTACCTATTTTGTCTTGGGTTTCTTTTAATGCCTGATTATAAAGTATCTTTGCAAGAGGCTCTGTCTTTGGATCATCTACACATATCTGACCATCACACTGTAACAATGACAGGTAATGGGCGAAAACAACACGTATCGGTTTAAACCAAATAAATGTAACTAGAACTAAGATAGCTAAAGTTATAAAGCCGTATAAACCGATTTTAATTATCTTTGAATATTGATTCTTCACGATCATGAATCTTAAGTGAAAAGTATAATGATAGTAGAGAAAAGGATATATATTTACAGTATCATTTCTAATCAATATATAACTTTATTAATTAAAATAGCATGGCTAAAAACAAGCGCACTAAAAATGAAAGTAGTAGTGGTTTCTTTCAAGAGTTTATAGATCAGCTCATTACCGCTATTTTTGGTGAATTACTTGTTTATATCATTGCTTTACTGTTTATGAGTGCAATTGGTGGAATTATTGTTGCCGCAATTTTCTTTGGTTGGGGCGTTCTGTTTTTACTACTACCTTTTGCTGTTTTAATTTATATCCTTTTTAAAAAATATAGTCGTTAATTCAATTATTCCTGCATCATTTTAATCAACTCCTGCATAGCTCTAGATTGAGTACGTGCAGGATGCCACACCATGCCTAATTGGCGATTCATTTTTACATCTAAATCAAGTTGCTGCATATCTTGATTCAGTAGAGTTTTTGGTAGTACTGACCAACCTAAACCAATCGACACCAACATGCGAATAGACTCAAGAGGGTTATTACTCATAGTGATTTTTGGTTTAAGCCCTTGTTTTTCAAACTCGGCTAATGTGATTTGAGCTGTGTAAGTTTGTGCAGCGGGCAATAGGCTTGGATATTCAATTAAATCTTGTAAGGTCAGATGCTCTTTTTGTGCAAGTGGGTGAAATGGCGCAGCAACAAAAACTAAAGGATCATTCCAGATAGTAATGTAGTTAAGACGCTCATCACCTGAAGGAGGAAGTGTTAAAAATGCTAACTCTAAATCACCAGCAAGTACTTGTTCATGGGCTTGCTCTGAATCAACAAAATGCACGTCTAAAGTAACCTGTGGAAATTGTTGAACAAAGTGTTTAAGTGGAGACGGTAAATGATGTAAGCCAATATGGTGACTCGTACCGACTTTTAAGCGGCCTTGCACCTGAGTTTGTTCATGGCTAAGCGTATGGTGGATATCTCCAAGCTCATTTAGCCAGTTTTTAACTTTTGGTAATAATGAATGTGCAGCATGAGTTGCCTGCACACCTCGGCCTGCGGACTCAAAAAGTTTTACACCAAAATATTCTTCTAAGCTGTGAATACGTTTGGTAACAGCAGGTTGAGTAATAAATAATTGATCTGCTGCCACAGAGATAGACCCTGTTTCCATAACTTTTACAAAAGCTTCAAAGGCTGCAAGATTCATAATACAACTCAACTTGGAATAGAAAAATCGAGGGGCTAAAGTTGCCGAGCCAAAATCGTATCATGCTTGCAGCAAAACGAGTGAGAAAGTTGTGAATTACCGCACTAATCTTAGCCTAAGCAGTTGTTTCTTTTTCGGCTAAGGCTGATACACGGCGATCTTTAGCAGCCCAAACTTTTTCATGGAAGAAAAAAGCAAAGGCTTGTACGGTTGGTTCGAGCATGCTTAGGGTCAAAGCCATCCAGATATTACCTGTTACAAAGTATGCAACTATCATTGCTACACTAATATGCATAATGTAATAGCTGAAGGTTTTCTTTAAGGTACGTTGATTATTTATAACGAATTTTTGGATATTAGCCATGATCATTCTCTTTAGCCACTTTGATATTTTTAGTATAGAGATGAGAGTATAAGATTAAAAATTGATTATGCAAATGATAATCATTAACAAAAACGATTTATTAAATTTGCGATACCTCAAAGGAATTATAATTTATTCCAAAAAGTTTTCTAATTTATAAAAATGATAAATTAGATTTATGTGAAACTCTGGCTATAATCGAAGAAAGATTAGAATTACCCAGTCCAATGGAGCAAGACGACATGGCAGGCAAAACTTTATATGACAAATTGTGGGATGACCACGTTGTTTCACAGCGTGATGATGGCTCATGTTTACTTTATATTGACCGTCATTTATTGCATGAAGTGACTAGTCCACAAGCATTTGAAGGTTTGCAACTTGCAGGTCGTCAACCATGGCGTTTAAGTGCAAACGTTGCTACACCAGACCATAACGTTCCAACGTCTAAAAAAGAACGTGACCAAGGTATCGCAGGTATTGAAGATGATACATCTCGTATTCAAGTTCAAACCTTAGATGACAACTGTAAAGCTTTTAATATTGTTGAATTCAGCATTAATGATATCCGTCAGGGTATTGTGCATGTTGTTGGACCTGAACAGGGCTTAACTTTACCGGGCATGACAGTCGTATGTGGTGATTCACATACAGCTACTCACGGTGCTTTCGGTTGTTTGGCGCATGGTATTGGGACATCTGAAGTTGAACATGTGTTAGCAACACAATGTTTGATCCAGAAAAAATCTAAAAACATGTTAGTACGTGTAGATGGCGTATTAGGCAAAGGCGTAACACCAAAAGATGTTGTGTTGGCAATCATTGCTAAAATTGGTACTGCTGGTGGTACAGGCTATGCAATTGAATTCGGTGGTCAAGTTTTCCGTGATATGTCGATCGAAGGGCGTATGACGGTATGTAACATGGCGATTGAAGCTGGTGCTCGTGTCGGTATGGTTGCAGTTGATGACAAAACTGTTGAATACGTGAAAGGCCGTAGTTACGCACCAAAAGGCGAGCAATGGGAACAAGCAGTTGCTTACTGGGACACTTTGCATTCAGATGAAGATGCAGTGTTTGATGCAGTCGTTGAATTAAATGGTGCAGAGATCGAGCCACAAGTGTCTTGGGGAACTTCACCTGAGATGGTTATTCCGGTCACAGAAGCTGTCCCAACTTTAGAACAAGCGAAAGATGACGTTCAACGTAATGACTGGACGCGTGCTTATCAATATATGGGTTTAAATGCAGGTCAAGCATTAGCTGATATTCAACTTGATCGTGTCTTTATCGGTTCTTGCACTAACTCTCGTATTGAAGATATTCGTGCTGCGGCTGAAGTGGTTAAAGGTCGTAAAGTAGCCTCTAGCATTAAGCAAGCCATGATTGTTCCGGGTTCAGGTTTAGTTAAACAACAGGCAGAAAAAGAAGGCTTGGATAAAATCTTCTTAGAAGCTGGTTTTGAATGGCGTGAGCCGGGTTGTTCAATGTGTTTAGCAATGAATGCAGATAAGTTACAACCAGGTGAACACTGTGCATCAACATCAAACCGTAACTTCGAAGGTCGTCAAGGCAATGGTGGTCGCACTCATTTGGTGAGCCCAGCAATGGCGGCAGCAGCTGCAATCGCAGGTCACTTTGTTGATGTTCGTTCATTTTAATTCGGTCTGGAGCAAACCATGAAAGCTTATACAGTTGAACAAGGTATCGTTGCACCATTAGATCGTGCCAATGTTGATACAGATTTAATTATTCCAAAACAGTTTTTGAAATCAATCAAACGTACTGGTTTTGGCGATAACTTATTTGATGAACTTCGTTATTTAGATGAAGGTTATCCGGGGCAAGATAATTCAGTTCGTCCAAAAAATCCGGATTTCGTTTTGAACCAACCACGTTATCAAGGCGCAAATGTTTTAATTGCTCGTACTAACTTTGGTTGTGGTTCAAGCCGTGAGCATGCACCTTGGGCATTAAATGAATACGGTTTTCGTACTGTTATTGCACCAAGCTTTGCTGATATTTTCTTTAATAACTGTTTTAAAAATGGCATGTTACCTGTCATTTTGTCAGAAGAAATTGTTGATCAGTTATTTAAAGAGTGTGCGGCAAATGAAGGATATCAATTAACAATTGATTTAGCAGCTCAGGAAGTACGTACACCAACAGGTGAAGCTTTTAAATTTGAAGTTGACCCATTTCGCAAGCATTGCTTGTTAAATGGTTTGGATGATATTGGTTTAACGCTTCAAAATGCCGACGCAATTCGTGCCTATGAAGAAAAAACTAAACAAGTTCGTCCTTGGGTATTCCAAGAGTTAAATTAACCTTTTGGTACATTTTAAACATAGCCATGGCGTAGTGTTCAAACTCTTGCTAACATGCTAAAGCATAAAAACACCTTAAAATTATGCACTAGATGAGGATTGGGCTTGAACAATGAAGAGGAACGTTACTCATAGCTTTTTGTTGAGCCTGTGCGCAATAACACTCAGTGCTTGTCAGAGCACGTACAATGTAGTGGATACTGTCCGTATTAAGCAGGCTGAACAAGAAAATTTGGGGCAGAATGCAGCAATATATTGTTCGGGCGCGAAGAGTTGTGAATTTGAACGACTAAATGATATTACTGTAGTGGATGCGCAAACACGACGAATTAGTAATCAGGCAATTCATCAAGGAATTGTAAGATTGCATGGTTCAGTGCTTGGTCAAACCAACAGTTTATATTTATCTGTGCCCGCTAAACAATATGAAGTGGTGATCCGTTTCTATCCGATTTCTCCAGATCGGGCAGAAACATTTCATGTGATTCACCAGTTTAATGCCAACCATCGCTATACATTTAAAATGTACCGAGACAAATCTAACCGTTCGGGTAGTTTGCTCAATGTTTCTGTACCAGATCCATTATGTGTCGATTTAGATCAGGATGGGCGTGTAATTCGCCGTTTTTGTCGACCATTTGATGTAACAACAGGGCTAGGCGAGTTCCTTGAACAGAAAAAACTAACACCGCGGTAAATATAACGCTGCTTGTTTTTGGAAAATGGAAAAAGTTCATGTCTAAACAGATTTTAATTTTAGCTGGTGATGGTATTGGTCCTGAAATTGTTGGGGCAGCAGAAAAAGTATTAAATACAGTAAATGAAAAATTTAATTTATCGTTAACTTGGGAACATGGTCTATTGGGTGGCGCAGCAATTGATGCGCATGGTGAACCGTATCCAGCTGTAACGAGTGAACAAGCAAAAAAAGCTGATGCAATTTTATTAGGTGCGGTAGGCGGACCAAAATGGGATGCGATTGAGCGCTCTATTCGCCCTGAACGTGGTCTTTTAAAAATTCGTAGTGAACTTAACTTGTTTGCTAACTTGCGCCCAGCAATTTTATATCCGCAATTAGCAGATGCTTCTAGCTTAAAACCTGAAATCGTTGCTGGTTTAGATATTTTAATTGTTCGTGAATTGACTGGCGGTATCTATTTCGGTCAGCCACGTGGTATCCGTGAACTCGAAAACGGTGAAAAACAAGGCTATAACACTGATGTTTATTCTGAAAGTGAAATTAAGCGCATTGCGAAAGTGGCTTTTGAGCTTGCTGGGTTACGTGGTGGTAAAGTTTGTTCGGTCGATAAAGCTAACGTTTTAGAAGTTACAGAACTTTGGAAGCAAACAGTTACTGATTTACAGCAAGAAAGTTATTCAAACATTCAGCTTTCACATATGTATGTCGACAATGCTGCAATGCAACTTGTACGTGCGCCTAAACAGTTTGACGTGATCGTAACGGGTAACTTATTTGGCGATATCTTATCTGATGAAGCAGCAATGCTTACAGGTTCAATCGGTATGTTGCCATCTGCATCGTTAGATGAAAATGGTAAAGGTATGTATGAGCCTTGTCATGGTTCGGCGCCTGACATTGCGGGTCAAAATGTGGCTAACCCATTAGCAACGATTCTTTCTGTTGCAATGATGCTTCGCTATACTTTCCGTGAAGAAGCTGCTGCAAAAGCAATTGAAGACGCTGTAGGTCAAGTACTTGATCAAGGCTTGCGTACAGCAGATATTATGTCTGAAGGCATGACAAAAGTTGGTACAGCTGAGATGGGTGAGGCAGTTGTCGCTGCTCTTGCTTAAAAGCTTCTTATAAAAAACGCAGCCTAATCGCTGCGTTTTTTTGTGCCTATGTTTTAGCAGGCTTTACCTTCATATTGAATAGACTCGGCAATATCATTCTTCAGCTGGAAAATAACTTTGCAGTTGAAATTTAAATCGTAAGAATTACCACCCAGATTACCTGATTGTATAGCGACAGAATTACCTCTCATGTCGACATTAGTCACCATCGGGATTGGAATGTTTAATGGCCGTAAAATCGTATAGATGAGTTGATTGGATGTTTTCTGTGGAGTATTTGTGACTTGAAAACCAAGACTTCGTAGATTGATATCTTGCCGAATGGTGTTCGATGATTTGCCTAGAAAGCCCTTTAAGTATTCTTGTAAATCTATTGATTGGCGTGGATGGCTAGTACAAGCGCTCATATTCATGACGATTAAACAAAGTAGACCAATTTGACATCGGGTAGCTGTATTCATTTTTATCTCAATAAAAAATTATATTTATTATTAAAGAACAATAGGTTGGATTTGAATGCTTGTAAAGTAAAAAAGGAAGATTATGATAAATAGAAGGTAAATTTGTCTTGCGATTTATCATTACATAGAAATCGTTTTAATAATAATTTCATAGAAAACTTAAGGAAGAAAAGTATGAAAAAAATAGTTTTGGCTTTTTTATGCAGCTTTGGAATGACTGCGGTCTATGCAGATAACTGTGATAGTGCCCGAAATACTTACGATGATATTTACTGTACAAATAAAATTTATGCGAGTGCTGATGCAGATCTGAACAAGAACTATCAAGCATTGCGCGTAAAATTAAATACAGCGCAGAAAAATATTCTTAAGAAGTCTCAGCTCGCGTGGATACGTCAACGTGATGCAGATTGTACAGATTCAAATAGGAATAGCGTAGACGTGCAATGTCGTTTACAGACAACGCAAGAAAGAAACCATTGGCTGCAAGAAAGACTGCGTGAATGCCAAACGGTGGGATGTAAAACCAGTCGCTTAAGTGAATAAACAACGCAATAAAAAAGCCACATCATAAAGTGGCTTTTTTGCATTCACTAATTAGCGAGCACGGTACGTAATACGACCTTTAGTGAGGTCATATGGAGTCATTTCGACTTTTACACTGTCGCCAGTAAGAATACGAATATAGTGTTTACGCATTTTACCAGAAATGTGTGCAATAACTTCGTGACCGTTTTCAAGACGTACACGGAACATCGTATTAGGAAGCGTTTCGGTGACAACGCCTTCGAACTCAATGAGTTCCTCTTTATTGGCCATAGCCTACCTGATGATCAAATTGGAAAGGCGCAAATTATAGTCAATTTATTTAAAAAAAACAAGATAGACATCCTTTTGCTAAAGCATCTGGTTAAAGTATGACTAATAAAAAAAGATGTAATTTTTTTCATAAAAGAAGAGTAATTCTGTTGTCAGTTTGGTCAATCAACGCTAATCTAAAATCATAGTTATTAGGGACTGTTAATTGCGTAAAGGTCAACAGCCCTAAATATCAATGAAGTATCTACATGGAAGGGCACTGCGTGGGTCAGCTAACAGATGCATCAGTTGTATTACGCTTTGGCTATCAAGCGATTCGTCGTGCGGGTTTGCCAACAGAAGAAATATTAACCAAAGCGGGAGTTGCTTTAAATCAGGTTGATACAAATGCACGTACACCGTTAAGTGCACAGTACGCCTTTTGGACTGCCGCTCAGGAAGTCAGTAAAGATCCAGATATCGGTTTGCATTTAGGCGAGCATTTGCCTTTGTACCGTGGTCAGGTCATTGAACATCTATTTATTAGTAGTGAAACTTTTGGTGAAGGGCTAAAACGGGCTTTAGCTTATCAGCGACTCATTAGTGACGCATTTGATGCGAAACTAGTCATTGAAGAAGGGCGTTGTTATTTAACCAATGGTCAACAGATCGGTGCTGATAATCTTGTTAATCGACATTTCTCTGAATGTGCAATTTCAGGCATCCTTAGATTTTTTAAATTTATTACCGAAGGGCAATTTCATCCCATCTTCATCGATTTTAATTTTAGCGAAGGTGCTTCTGAGGATGAATATTTCCGAGTGTATGGCTGCCCAGTCAGTTTAGGTCAGAAAGAGACACGTTTATATTTTGATCCAGCTATTCTAGATTTTCAGCTTTGGCAAGCAGAGCCTGAGTTATTGCAGTTGCATGAGCAGCTCGCGATTGAAAAACTACAGGAATTAGCTCGTTATGATTTAGTGGGTGAAGTTCGTCGCGCAATTGGTTCAACGTTGGAAAGTGGAGAAACAACCTTAGAAACGGTTGCAGCTCAGTTGAATATTACTCCACGTCGCTTACGTACTCAGCTAAGTGAAGCCAATACTAGTTTTCAGCAAATCTTGTCAGATTATCGCTGTCGATTAGCTAAAAAACTTTTGGCAAATACCAATGAGAGTGTTGAGCGTATTGTGTATTTAACTGGCTTCTCTGAGCCAAGTACGTTCTACCGCGCATTTAAGCGTTGGACGAATGAGACACCGGTTGAGTACCGTAAGCGTAAACAACACCGGTAGAAACATACAGCATTGGGCTAAGCTTACTCAGGTAAGTTTAGCCAATGTGGCCCAAGCGGTGGCTGTGGCAAATCAAACTGCTCAGGATAATTACACTGAATAAAATAAAGACCGTCAGGTGGGGCTGTTACTCCTGCCGCTTTACGATCCTGTGCAGCAAACATTGTATCGATATGATCAATTTCATACATACCTTGACCAATTTCAAGTAAGCATCCAACAATGTTGCGAACCATATGGTGTAAAAAACCATCTGCTTCAATATCTAAAACTAAATAGCGCCCGTGTTCAAATAAACGGCAATGTTTTACATGTCGAACAGGTTGATTTGATTGGCACGCTGCTGCACGGAAGCTTTCAAAGTTATGAGTGCCTTCAAATTTACTTGCCGCTTCAATCATCTTTTTCACATCTAACTTTTGGTAAACGTGAGTAACCTGTTTATGTAGGAGTGCAGGGCGATGTGGCGTGTTATATATAATGTAGCGGTAACGTCGAGCAGTTGCTTTAAAGCGGGCATGAAAACTTTCATCCATCAGCTTAATCCACTGAATGGAAATATCTTTAGGCAGCTGACTATTTGCCCCTCTTAACCACCCTGTCTCTGGACGAATGGCATGAGTATCGAAGTGTGCCACCATATTTGTCGCATGTACTCCTGCATCGGTACGACCAGCACCATGGAGTGCTATAGGTTCATTTGCGACTTTGCTAAGCACACGTTCAATAGTTTCTTGTACGCTGGCAACGCCTGGCTGTTGTGTTTGCCAACCTCGATATTGAACTCCGCTAAATTCAATACCGACTGCATAACGTTGCATGGCTTTACCTCTATTTAATGCAAATTTTCGTTCCAATGGCTGAACCATTGTTCTGGGGTTGAGTATTTTAAATAGATTTGAAGTGCTTTTGCATAGAGATCTGCGTGACTATGCGCATCATTAATGACAATTTTTGCAGTTTTGGCCCAAGCACTAATTGCATAACGTTGGTCAATACCACCAAACGTCACCTGTGTCGTCAAGATTGGAACACAACCATGAGCATACAGTTCATCTAAGGTTGCCAATAATTCAGGGTTTACTGCGATATTGCCTGTACCAAAGCCTTGTAACACCAAGAAATGTGGTGGGGCAGGAAGTAAATGACGTAACTGCTGCACCAAGTGCTGTGTTGCAATAGGTTGCATCATCCAGTTTAAAATTTGGAATGAAGCAGCTTTTTCAATTTGAACATCTTGTACGATCAATTCATTTTGCTGAGGCTTAAACTCAACTTCACTACTTAAACCTGAAAATGCATCGAGTTCAGTCGTATGCGTTTTTAACGCAGTTTGTGCATGGAATACTTGATGATGGAATGCAAGATACGCACCTACAGGTAGGGCAATCACTTGTTCTAATGCAAGATATAAGTTCTCAATTGCATCAGTAAATTCACGAGTATTATCACCTTGAACATTGAGTAACGGGTATTGGCTACCAGTAATCACAATATGACAGCTTTGGCCTAAAAAGCGAGCTAGGGTTGCAGCAGCATAACTAAGAGTATCTGTACCATGAATAACGACGAAGTGCTGATAACCTTCGAGTTGGAGCTGTTGTATACGTTGAATAAGACTTAGCCAATCGGGCGCTGTACAAGCGCTGCTATCTACAATATTTGGGGCAGCAAAACAGTCAACTGTTAAGTGGGGTGGTATAACTTTTTCAAGTTGAGGCAAGAATTGGTCATATGGCATAGGCGCTAAAGGTTCACCTACACAGCCAAAAGTACCACCCATATAAAATAAGGCAATTTTTTTCATCTTTTTCAGGCACAAAAGCAGTCATCTTTGACTGCTTATGGTAAAACGATCGGCCTTAAGAAGCTATGCGATTTAGTAGATTTTTCGCGCGTTGTTGTTGCTCTGTGTTGAATTTTTGCTCATTACTTGCCAACAAGGCATGTGCTGCTGGGTAAGCACCTAATTTGATGTATTGTTCTGCAAGTTGTAAGTCGAGCTCATTTTCATCTAACTGTTTTAATTCTGGAAATGCGTCGAGAAGTGGATCCTCTATTTGAGTTTGAGTCGCCTCTTCATTGACTGCCTCTATATGGTTTTGAGTTTCAATCTCTGGTGTTGTAACTAACGCTGGCCCATCTAACGAAAACTCAAGAGGCGCGATTGAAGCTGCTTCTAATGGCGCTTGTTCTACGAGTGTAAGTTCATCTAATGATGGAGCTTGTTCAACAGATTTGGTCTCTGAACTTGAAGGATTTAAGTCAAGATTAAAATCTAATGCATTGACGCTACTCTCTTGATCTGCTTTTACCTCTAGTGCTTGAGTTTTTTCCTCAGTTTCATGCAGAGGTGCCAAGTCAAAAGAAAACTCTAAATCAGCTAGCTCATTTGTTTCTTGAGATGACGATACTTCTGGTACTTGTTGAGATGTTGATACTTCTGGTTCATGTACAGATTGGCTGGTAGTTTCGGTAGCAGCAGTTTTTTCGATTGAGAAATTAAATTCTAAAGGTTTAACTTCAACAGCAGGTTCTTGTTTTACAGGTGTATAGTCTTTCTGCAAGTCATCAAAAGAAGCTTCAGAAGAACTTGTTGTTAACTGGTCAAATTGAGCTGTATTGTCTGGTGTATTTTTTGGTTCTTCATATGTTTGAGCTTGAGGAAAATCGATGGCATCAGGTTGTCTTGATGACTCATATTCTTTTTGTCTAGTTTCTGCTTGAGTCGCTATTTCATTGAGTGCCAAGCTACGAATATGGCTAATCAGTTGTGTTATAGCAAACTCATCTTTCTGTGCAATATGAACTTCAAGTAACAGTAAATAAAGCGCATGCTGAGTATTGTCTTTTTTTAACGCCTGATTGACTTGAGCTTCAGCAGCTGAATATTGCTTTTCTTGAATGAGCTGTTGAATTTTTTGACGTATAGCTTCTGGAACAGGAGTGCTTTGTGGAATAGGTGGAAGAGTGTCTTCTACTACATTTACTTTGCTTTTTTCACGCGAGCTTTTACTCGATTTAGAGTTCGCTTTTTTATTGGTTTTTTTGTTTACCGTTTTAGGAGAAGTGGCCTCTTGTTTCTGGCTATTCTCGCGTTTTTTAAAAATAACAGCGACCACGAGTAATATGATGAACGGAATCACATATAACATTACTTTCCCCCTTAAAAAATAAATATTTGCAATATAAAGCGAGCTCACTCTGGTTTTAACTTAATGTTTTTGTTTGTGAGTTTGTTGCTGTGCTTGTAACTGCTGTTGTAACTCTGCCAAACGAGCATTCAAAAGCTGAATACGCTGGTCTTTTAAACGTAAAGTTTGATTTAGTTTGGTTACATTCCTTTGTAATGTAACGTTTTTTTCTCTTTTTGTCATAACTTTTACTGCTAACTCAGTATTGTTTTGACTTTGTTGTGTGCTCTTTTTAGCACTTCCATGTGTAGAATTTTGGCTGTTTTCAGCCACGATACTCATTTCTGCTTGTTGCAATCGGTATTTAGCTTGGCCAGAAGAGGATTTTGCAGTATGTGTTATTTCAGTTTTTGATTTATTTTGCTGAGTTTTAGCGACAGGAGGGTGTGTGAGTTTTAGAGAAATTCCCTGACGTAAACGGTTTACATCACCTTGAATAAAAGCATGCTGGTTTTGTTTTTGAATATCATGCATGACCTTTGCAACTGGCTGTTTGGTTTTCACTGCAATACGATTAGCAATGCTCCATAAAGATTCATTATGTTGTACTACATATTTACCTGAAGTTACTGGTCCTTTAGATGGACTTAGGGTTTGTTTCTTTGCAGTATTTTGACTGATATTTTTGGGTGGAGCAGACTTCTTTTGTCCTGCTAAATTTTTAACTGTTGTCTTTGGCGAAGTATGTGCATTTGACTTAGCAATAGTAGGTTTGGTTTGTGCCTGATCGGGCGCCGTACCTGTTACAACATGTTGAGTTGCTAGAGCTGAAGCGTTTTCACTAAGTGAGGGTGTTGAATTCGTATTTACCGCAGAGGCAGTGCTAGAGCTGATATTAAGGTTTTGTTCACTATTTGAGTTTGTTGTAGTAGGAGCCGAAGTTGATGAAGCATATTGGGTGCTTTCTGGCAGATTTAATGCAATATCCTTCTCATTAACAACAAATTGAGGAGATAAAGTACTTTCGTTATTTTCAGCTTTTTTTATAGAAGAAGGCTTAATTACAGTTTTAATATGCTGTAAACGCGTTGCAGAACCTTCACTGATTTTCACAACAATATTGAGCTCAGGATCATTAACAGGTCGGGATGAGGTAATCACAATAACCCCAGAACCTTGACCATTTTGGCGTGTATAAAAATTAAGATTTCCTGGAGGCTGATGAGTTACACCCAAAGCGCTTAAATCTTCTGGAGTCGCTAAACTCACTTGTAATGTAGCGTTGGGGTCAGCTTGTTGGAAATTCATTTCTGCATATAACAAATCCCCGGGCGCAGACTGAATTTGTATAGGGTCTAATGTAATCGCATAAAGAGAAGGCGAAGATATAATGGTGAAAATGGCAATTTTTAATTTGTTATAAACAGTCATCTCAATCCATGACCTAATAAGTCGTAAAGTCGTTCAAAATTATACAATAATGAAATGTAAATAAATTGTAAAATTTTTACAAACCAGTTACGGAAAAGCCGATCTAATGTGATCGGCTTTTCGTTTTGACTGAATAATTCAGACCAAATTATGAGCTCTTGTATTCTACTAAGATACGTAACATGCGACGTAAAGGTTCAGCAGCACCCCAAAGTAACTGATCACCTACTGTGAATGCACCTAAATATTCTTTACCCATATTAAGTTTGCGCAAACGGCCAACAGGTACAGTTAAGGTACCAGTTACAGCCACAGGTGTAAGGTCAGTCATAGACGCTTCACGAGTGTTTGGTACAACTTTCGCCCATTGGTTTGAAGTACGAATCATATCTTCGATTTCATCAAGCGGAACATCTTTTTTCAACTTGATTGTCAGTGCTTGAGAGTGACAACGCATCGCGCCAATACGGACACAGTGGCCATCGATCGGAACAATTTGTGAATTACCCAAGATCTTGTTGGTTTCAACCTGACCTTTCCACTCTTCTTTTGACTGACCGCTTTCGAGCTGTTTATCAATATAAGGAATCAACGATCCAGCTAATGGCACGCCAAAGTTAGCAGATGGGAAACCTTCGCCACGTTGTAACTCAGCAACTTGACGATCAATATCCAAAATTGCAGATTTAGGATCATCTAACAATGTTTTGGTATTGTTATATAAGTAGCCCATACCAGTAATTAGCTCACGCATGTTTTGTGCGCCAGCACCTGATGCTGCTTGATAAGTCATAGCAGTCATCCACTCCACCAAATTGTTTTGGAAAAGTGAACCTACACCCATCAACATAAGCGATACTGTACAGTTACCACCTACGAAAGTTTTGGTGCCGTTAACCAAGCCGTCTTTAATAACGTTAAGGTTTACTGGGTCAAGAACGATGATCGCATCATCTGACATACGTAAAGTAGAGGCTGCATCAATCCAGTAGCCATCCCAACCAGTTGCTTTTAACTGTGGGAAAACTTCAGACGTATAGTCACCACCTTGACAGGTAATAATGACATCCATTTGCTTCAGACTATTAATGTCTGTAGCTTCCATAAGTGCTGGGGCAGTCTTACCACCAAATGAAGGAGCTTCACCACCTGCATTACTGGTAGAGAAATAAAATGGCTCAATATGAGCAAAATCATTCTCTTCAACCATACGTTGCATAAGGACGGAACCGACCATCCCGCGCCAACCGACCAGACCTACTTTCATGTCATTTTGCCTCGGTGCGTTAAAATTGTTAGGGGGAGTTGAGTGTATCAAAAGTGTCCACAACTGCAAGCGTTACAGAAACAAAACACCATGTTTATTGAGTAGAATATCTTGTTTATGTTACATACAAAATTGATAAAGATGACAAAAAATTTAAAAACCAAATCATCTTAAAAGAGAAAATTCAATGATTTATGTCGAAGTTCTAGCTGGTCTGGTGATTTGGTTAAGTTTCTGGTCACTTATTCCTCGTGATGAGTGGTGGTTTCGTGGCGCCGATTTTCCTCGTTTGCAGATTCTATTTGTTGGTCTATTAGCCTTTGTTGGTATGCTGTTTTGGCCTGGCGAATGGAATCTATGGCGTGAAATAGTGCTTGCTGTGCTTATGGCAGCCATCGCCTATCAGCTTAAAATGGTTTTGCCTTATACCTTGCTCTGGAAAAAACAGGTTAAACAGGTCAAATCATCTCAGTTAGACCAGCAAAAGCAAATTTCATTAATTGTATCGAATGTTCTAACCCCAAATAATAAATATCATTTACTTGTTGAGCAGATCAGGACATTAAAACCAGATTTGTTACTTACATTGGAAAGTGATAAGACGTGGGAAAATGCTTTAAAAGAAATTGAAGAAGATTATCCTTATCGCGTTCCCGTGCCTTTAGATAATTTATATGGCATGCATTTATATAGTCGATTACCTCTATCGAATACTGAAGTTAAATTTATTTTAAGTGATGAAATTCCTTCTATTCATACTACTGTGACCTTACGATCTGGTATGCCAGTTCAACTCTATTGTTTACATCCGAAGCCACCGAGTCCAACCGAGGCGAAAGATTCGACTTTACGTGATGCAGAGCTTTTAATTGTTGGCGACCAGATTAAAGACTTAGATGAAAGCTGTATTGTGATGGGAGATTTAAACGATGTAGCGTGGTCACGTACAACGCGGTTGTTCCAGCGGATTAGTGGGCTACTTGACCCTCGAGTTGGGCGACATTTCATTAATACGTTTCATGCAGATTACCCATTGCTGCGTTGGTCTTTAGATCATATTTTTCATAGTACCGATTTTGGTTTAGTTAAAATGCAGCGTTTACCACATATTGGATCTGATCATTTTCCTGTATATGTTGTTTTGCAGACTGGGCGAATATTTGAACATATTCAAGAGGAATTGGAACAAACTCAAACCGATGAAGAAGAGGCTCAAAGCGCCATACAAGAAGGAATTGCAAAGGCTGAAAAAGAAGAAAAAATTGTGACTGATAAAATTGCACAGCCTTATAAATAAAAAGAATATAAAAATTGATGTAAGCAATATCGTACAAAGATTTGAGTCTAGGGCGAATAGGCAGGGGGGGATAAAAACCTTATTCTACATTCATCGGCACACGGAAACGGGAATGGACTATCCCACGTAAGGATACACAAAGCTGATATGGAATAGCATCACGGATTAGATGTTGGAACGGAAACGATAAAAATAACGATTAACCTGAAAGCACAACCTCATTTACCCGAGTTTTGCAGGACGCAGAACTCGGGTTAATATTTTATATATACCATATTTAATTTATCGTAAAAAAAGAAATATTTTTAAGTTAATCTTAATTTTAAAATCTATCTAATGATAGATAAGCTCATCTATATCTAAGTAATTTTCAATGAAAATAGATACAATTTTTTTTTCAGATAAGTTTCTGTTTTTATAGATTATTGATGAATAAATATGGGTTTTCATCTGTTTAGAGATAAATTGGGGTTGTTTAATTGGTAAATCTCAATAGAATGTGCCGATCGTTGACATGTTGGATCGTCAACAGGCATTGTTGTTTATATCGCCGGATCGGCGAGTTGTGATTTGTTTGTGCATTTAAATTTCTGTTTGGAAATTAGTGTACATATTGAGGTTTCACTCTTAGTTAGTGGTCTTCTCCCTCTCATATTTGATACTTTGCGGTGCATAAGGATTGTCTTATGAAGAATTTTAAATTTAGCCTTGCTTGGCAAATTTTAATTGCTTTAATCCTAGGGATAGTTGTCGGGGCTGTTTTACATAATCAGCCTGAAATCAAAGACAGTATTGTAACTAATGTTCTTACGCCACTTGGTAAGATTTTCATTAGCCTGATTAAAATGATTGTTATTCCAATCGTTTTCTCTACCTTAATTTTAGGTATTGCAGGTGTTGGCAGTACGAAAAGTTTAGGGCGACTTGGTTTTAAAACCATTCTCTATTTTGAAATTATTACCACTATTGCTATTTTGGTGGGTTTAGTTGCAGCGAATATCTTCCATCCAGGTTCAGGCATTGATATGTCTCAACTGGTTCAAACTGATATTTCTCAATATAAGCATACAACTGAAGAAGTTCAGTCACAGTCTCATGGAATCATGCAGACAATATTATCGCTTATCCCAACGAACATTATTAGTTCAATGGCGCATGGCGAAATGTTACCTGTGATTTTCTTTGCTGTGTTATTTGGTATTGGTTTGTCTTCATTACCAGCAACAACTAAAGATCCATTATTAAACGTATTTCATGCTGTATCGGAAACAATGTTCCGTGTAACGCACATCATCATGAAATATGCACCAGTGGGTGTGTTTGGTTTGATTGCAGTAACGGTTGCAAACTTCGGTTTCGCTTCGCTTATCCCTTTAGGCAAGTTAGTCGTGTTAGTATATGGCGCGATCTTGTTCTTTGCTTTGGTGGTACTTGGTTTAACTGCAAAAATGTTCAGCATCAATATCTTTACTTTGTTTAAGATTTTGAAAGATGAATTAATTTTGGCATATTCAACTGCAAGCTCTGAAACAGTTTTACCGCGTATTATGCAAAAGATGGAAGCTTATGGCGCGCCTAAAGCAATTTCTAGTTTTGTAATCCCAACAGGTTATTCATTTAACCTTGACGGTTCTACGCTTTACCAAAGTATTGCGGCAATCTTTATTGCACAGCTTTACGGTATTGAAATGTCAGTTAGCCAACAGGTCATTTTAGTTGTAACTTTAATGATTACTTCTAAAGGTATTGCGGGTGTTCCTGGCGTATCATTTGTTGTGTTATTAGCAACATTAGGTAGTGTTGGTATTCCTGTAGAAGGCTTGGCATTTATTGCTGGTGTTGACCGTATCATGGATATGGCACGTACCGCGTTGAACGTTGTAGGTAATGCACTTGCAGTACTTGTGATTAGTAAATGGGAAAAACAATACGACTATGAAAAAGCAGCAGCTTATGAAGCATCGCTTAAATAAAGCTGACTTTTTATTGTTGTAATAAAAACCCGCGTTGATCGCGGGTTTTTTAATGGGGTTATTTCAGTACAGATTCATATAGAGCCAGTGTCTGATCACACATGTCTTTCAGGCTAAACATAGTAACAGGGGCAACGACTTGAGGCTGTTTAATATGCTGTCTGACTGTTTCCAATAATGCCTTTTCATTTCCTACTTCAACAAGACCTTGTGGATAGACATTCGATAAAATCTCGGCCACGCCTCCACGGTTCCAGCCAATGACTGGCGTACCTACTGAAAGCGCTTCTAATGCTGTTCTACCAAATGTTTCTGCCTGATTGGATAGAGAGAGCACAATATCGCTAAAAGCGAGCCACTCGCGAATATCTGAGCGATGACCTACGAATGTAATTTTATCTGCGAGTCCTTTGCTTTGAATAGTGCTTTGCAACTCACTTAAATAGGCCTGTTTTTTAGCATCGGCACCACCAACAACCACAGCATGTAGCTGAGGATATTGTTCACCTAGTTTTTGCATCAATTCAATTAAGCTTTCATGTCCTTTTAAACGCGTAATACGGCCAGGTAAGCAAAGCAAAAACTTATTTTCAAGCTCAGGAAAGTCATTAAAAACTTGATTAAACCATTGTGCTGATGGCTGATAATTATGTGGAAACGCGGCTGGATCAATTCCTCGATAAATTCGAACAATATCTTGGGGAGGGCAGTTTTTATAATGGTCAGTGATGTATTTAACTACACTGTCTGAAACAGCAATCACTTTTTCGGCCTGAGTCATAATTGCACTATAACGATTGACTGAATAAAAGCCATGCACCGTGCTAATGAGGTGAGGGCGTTTGTTCGCAGGTATTTTTCTTAAAGCAAAGTGAGTCAGCCAAGCAGGTACACGTGAACGTACATGAACAATGTCGGGTTGATGCTGTTCAATTAGCTGACGTAATGGACGGATTTGCCACAAGCTTGAAAGCGACTTTTTATGAATGGGTAGCGTTAAGTGAGTAGAACCTTCAACTTCGAGCTGTGAGACCAAGCGACCACCGTTTGAAACAACCAATGATTTGTGGCCTTGTGCAACGAGCGCACGTGCAATTTCTAGTGTGCCGCGTTCTACGCCACCGCTATTGAGTTCTGGGAGAAGTTGCATCACTTTCATTGTTTTTTGCCTTTAGGTTGTAGCAAAGCGGGGTCTTACGGTTTATTCATTCAATAGGTGGAGTTTACTCCTTACTTTTGTTTTGGCAAAAGTAACAAAACCATTTGTTGGACTAACGACACATCCATGATGTCGTAGTCCAACAGGCGACATCCTTGTCGCCTTCGCACGATAGTACATACTGGTGTTTATTTAGATGTTTATAACTACAGTGCGGTCATTACAGAAGATTATTTAATAGATTTCTGCATATCCCTCAGGACGTGTCTTAAATCGACGGTGGAACCACATATATTGAGTCGGTGCGATGCGAAGTTGATTTTCAATAATTTTATTGACGCGTGTTGCATCATCAACTTCGTCTTCACTTGGCATATTGTCGACCGCAGGTTCAATCAGAACATGATATTTCGGGTTCCTAATATCCCCATGGCGATAGAAATATAAAGGCACAGCGACTGCTTTTGAGATTTTTAATAAGCGGCGGTGTGCAGTTACTGTAGCAGCAGGTACGCCGAAAAACGGAGCCATAACACCTTGTTTAAGTCCAAAGTCTTGGTCGGGGCTATACCAAATTGCATCGCCATCTTTAAGGTGACGAATTAAACCACGCATATCATCATGGTCGATTTGTGCTTTATAAATTGTGCCACGGCAACGATAAATGAGCATATCGAGCAATGGGTTATTTTGAGGTCGATAGACAACATCTGGTTCAAAATACTGGGCACAAACATAGCCGCCTGCATCAAGAAGCGTGCTGTGAGTCCCCAGTAATAAAACACCTTTGCCCTGAGCTTGGGCATTGGTAATGTGCTCTAAACCTTCAATCGTGACTCGGTTTTTAAACCAGCGTGGGCTGTACCATGCATTTAAGGTTTCAAATACCCCAAGCATCATATCGACGAAAACTTGTTGAGCTTGTTGTTGAACCTTATCGGCAGACCATTCAGGAAAGCAGACTTCTAAATTACGAATAGTGGTTTTACGGCGTGATTTTAGATATTTCCAAGCTAGATGAGCTACACCATGCGCCAGACGCCATTGTATGGCCCAAGGTAAAATAGCCAAAAGCATTAAAAAGACAATAGCAATCCAAACACCCCAATATTTAGGCAATAAAAAGGACCATTGAAATTCACCGGGCGTATAAGGCTGCTTTTGGCTCATAACGATATAAAGAGTTCAGAAAGTTAAAACTGGCAAAAGTGTATCACGAACTGAATTTATCGTCGTAATACACTGTTCAATTGAGTGTTAAGAGAGTGCGAAATAAGAATGTTGAGTTATCGACGATTTTCTAAAAGAATTTTAACAGCGAGTCCGGCCAATACAGTTCCCATCAGCCAACGTTGTATATTTGCCCAAAGAGGTTTTTGTTGTAGAAAAAGGGCAATGCTACCCGCAGAAAGTACAATAAGCGCATTTACTGAAACGCTGACAAAAATTTGAATCGTACCGAGTTGAATTGATTGCCACAAAATACTGCCTTGTTGTGGGTGAATAAATTGTGGCAGTAAAGATAAATACATAATCGCAATTTTAGGATTCAGCAAGTTGGTTGCGAAACCCATTAAAAAGAGTTTAGCTGGCGAATCTACTGATAAATCTTTTACATTAAAAATTGGAGCGGCATTTGGACGTAGTGCTTTCCATGCAAGCCAGAGTAGGTAAATTGCACCAGCAATACGAATAGTGTCATAAGCATAAGGAACAGCAACAATTAATGCAGTAATACCAAAAGATGCGCAAAGCATATAAAAGATAAAGCCTACAGCTACGCCACCTAAAGAGATAAATCCAGCAGTTTTCCCTTGGCAAATTGAGCGGGAAATAAGATAAATCATATTGGGACCAGGAGTGAGTACCATCGCCAAACAAATTAGTCCAAATGCTAAAATTTGAGAAAGCTCCAGCATGCCAAAACACTCCAATATTATTATGCTGTTAGATATAACATAATTATTTTTATAAGTCCTATATTCAAGCACAAGGCTATTTTAAAATACTAAAAATAGCGAAGATATAATCCATTATGTGAATGTGATTTATAAGCTTTAAGTTTTTAAAAACTTATATTCACAATATAAAAAAAGAGCCTGCTTAATTTAAGAAGGCTCTTTTTTAGGGTCTTTTTAGGAAAGTAAAACGAATTAGTTTCCTTTACTCATTTGTTCAAGCACGTCCCAACGTTCCAATTTTTCAAGCAGTAATTCTTCAATTTCTGCTAGGCGTTGGCTTGCTTGGGTCGCAGCATCTGCATCTTTAACAAACCATGAACCATCTGCAAGTTTCTCAGAAAGTTCTGCTTGTTCCTTTTCTAAGTTTTCAATTTCAGCGGGTAATTGTTCAAGTTCACGCTGATCTTTATAACTTAGTTTGACCTTTTTAACGGTACTTTGGGCAGCAGCTTTTTCCGCTTCAGCTTTTGCCTGAGCTTTTTTAACATCAGATTTCTGATCGACTACTTTGTCATCTGGGCGTTGCTGCAAATAGTCTTGGTAGCCACCGATGTACTCAGCAATATTACCTTTGCCATCAAATACCCACGTAGATGTTACTACGTTATCCATAAATGCACGGTCATGGCTAATGAGAAGCAACGTGCCTTTGTAATCAGACAACATTTCTTCTAGAAGCTCTAGAGTCACCATATCCAAGTCATTGGTTGGCTCATCCATTACAATTAGATTCGATGGTTTGAGTAGCAGTTTAGCCAGTAAGATTCGATTTCGTTCACCACCAGAAAGTGCTTTTACCGGAGTACGGGCACGTTCAGGTGAAAATAAGAAGTCTTGAAGGTAGCTGTAAATATGACGACGGTTACCATTTACATCAACGAAGTCAGAACCTTCTGAAACGTTTGCCATGACTGTTTTTTCAAGGTCTAAGGCATTACGTAACTGGTCAAAATAGGCAACTTCTAACTGTGTACCTGTTTTAACCGAACCGCCATGTTCGATTTCACCTAAAATGGCTTTAATCAACGTGGTTTTACCAACGCCGTTATCACCTACCAAGCCAATACGATCGCCACGCATAACAAGGGTAGAGAAATCTTTGATCAGTAAGTTATCATCGTAAGCAACGCTTAAATGTTCGATATCAAATACTAATTTACCTGAACGATTTGCGTCTTGAGTTGCCATACTCACTTTGCCTTGTTGTGAGCGGCGTGCTTTCGATTCTTCACGTAAAGCTTTTAAAGCACGAACACGGCCTTCGTTACGGGTACGACGTGCTTTAATACCTTGGCGAATCCAAGCTTCTTCTTCAGCTAACTTTTTATCAAATAAAGCATTCTGCTTTTCTTCTGCTTCCATTTGCTGAGCTTTTAGCTCTAAATAGCGAGAATAATTGCCCTCATAGCCCCGTAGAATACCGCGGTCTAGTTCCACAATTCGAGTTGCAATGCTATCTACAAAAGAACGGTCATGCGAAATAAATAGAAGCGTTAAATTATTTTGATCGAGTAAGAATTTTTCTAACCATTCAATACTTTCAACATCTAAATGGTTTGTAGGTTCGTCTAGAAGTAATACGTCTGGCTGTGTTAAAAGAGCACGTGCGAGTAAGACACGGCGTTTACGTCCACCTGACAGGTCTGCTAAGTCTGCATTCGGATCAAGTCCCATTTTACTTAAAAGAGCATTTACCTTATTTTCTAGTGCCCAACCATCTAGTTGGTCTAGCTTATGCTGAAGGTTACCCATGCGATCACAGGCTTCCATATCTCCTAACATACAAGCATCGGTCGCTTCATGATACGCTCTGAGTACTTCAGAAGCTTCTCCTGCACCATCTGCCACAATGTCAGCTACTTTGCCAGAGTCCATTGGAACGTCTTGGGCTAACATTGAAACAGTTAGACCATTTTGAATGGAAACTTCACCAGAATCTGGTAATAGGCTTCCCTCGATCAGTTTAAGTAAAGTAGACTTACCTTCACCATTACGCCCAATTAAACAGACTCGTTCGCCACGTTCTAGATTAAAGTTCGCGCCATCGAGTAGGGCAGGTCCGCCAAAAGCAAGTTGGACATCCCTTAGGGTAATATAGGCCATAATGTTTTCCAGAATCTCAAATGAGGATTTAAATGACTAAACCACCATATCATGATGATCAAGCGTCATTGTCCGCACCCATTGAAGATTTGCAAGTGCGAATTACATTTTTGGATGATTTAGTTGAAGAATTAAATCAACAACTCGCTATTCAGACCCAAGAAATAGCTGATTTAAAAAAACAAATGCAATTTCTTTATCAACGTGTGGAATCATCGGATTTATCGGAAGGTATTGCACCTTTTGACCCATTAACCAATAAACCTCCTCACTATTAATAAAATGGCAAGTTCAATACTTGCCATTTTATTAGGGAATATCTTCAATTTTACTTAAAAACCATGCAATACGATTTTCCCTTTTGTTGTACCGCTTTCAATTTGCTGATGAACTCGTTTTAAATTTTCAGCATTAATTGGACTTATAACCTCGGTTACGGTCGTCTTGATTTTTCCTTCGTCAACTAGTTTGCTGACTTCATTTAATAGTTCACTTTGTTTTTGCATATCTTCGGTCTGGAACAGTGAACGTGTAAACATAAACTCCCAATGCACTGATACAGACTTTGATTTAAAAGGCTTAATATCTAACTGTGCTGGATCATCAATTAAGCCAAAATGACCTTGTGGCGCAATCAACTCTACGATATCTGATAAATGCTGATCTGTTTGAGTCGTTGAGAATACATATAAAGGTGCAGTTAAGCCTAATTGTTTGATTTGGGCTGCTAAAGGCTCCCGATGATCTAACACATAATCTGCTCCAAGTTGCTTAACCCATTCTTGAGTTTCTGCTCGTGAAGCTGTTGCAATAATTGTTAGGTTAGTCAGCTGCTTAAGAAGTTGAATGGTGATTGAACCTACACCACCAGCTCCGCCAATTACTAATATTGATGTATTTTCTGGAGCAGCTTTGGGTACTTGTAACCGATCAAATAACATTTCCCATGCTGTGATAGCAGTTAAAGGAAGAGCAGCAGCTTCAGTTGCTTCTAAAGTTTTTGGTTTATGACCCACAATGCGTTCATCAACCAACTGCAATTCACTATTACTGCCTTGGCGATTGAGTGCGCCTGCATACCAGACTGCATCTCCGATTTTAAATTGCGAGACTTGATCTCCAATCGCTTCAACAATGCCTACTGCATCCCAACCAAGAGTTTTCCACTGATTATTTTCTGGATTTACATTGTTGCGAATTTTTGTATCAACCGGATTAACTGAAATCGCCTGAACACGAACAAGTAAATCATGACCTTCTGCAACGGGAGTATCGAGTTCAATATCAACGAGTGCTTCTGGTGACGTAATGGGACCTGCTTTTTGATATGCCACAGCTTTCATAATAATAATTCCTCTTGTTGAGAGTTTGATCATAACGTAAGCTTAAATTTAGTGACTACAGACAAATAACGCTCATAGTGTCAAAAAGGATACTGTAAAATGGCAAAACTACGACATTCAAGTTTTGATTGCTCTCCGGGTTGTTCAGTGGAGGCGGCCATTAGTTTGATTGACGGAAAGTGGAAATGCGTCATTCTTTGGCATTTATTTAATGAAGGCACCTTACGGTTTAATGAAATTCGAAAGCGTGTTCCGAGCATTACCCAAAGAATGCTGACAAATCAGTTACGTGAGTTAGAGCAAGACGGAATTATTCATCGGGAAGTTTACCCTCAGGTCCCACCTAAAGTGGAATACTGCCTGACCGAATTAGGGCAAAGTCTTGAGCAAATTCTATTTGCTTTAAAACTGTGGGGTGATGCCCATCTTGACCGATTTGGAAAGTTGACACTTGTTAATGATGGTCAGAACTCTTAACTATATTTGAGTGACAATATTGCAATTTGCACAGTGAAATACCGATATTTGGGGTCTTGCGATCTTATCGGGCATTATTTTTCTGATGTAACTTGCGTTTTCTGGTCAGCTTATGCAACTCTAATAAAAGAGATTAATAGGTTTTGCTATGGACAATATGGGAATTTGGGTTACCGTTATCATTGTTCTTTTCGTACTAGGCTCCATTTTTGGTTTAAGAGTGAGCCCACGTGAAAAGGCACTTGGTATTATGCGTGATAAAGCCCGAAAAATAGGGTTACATCCACGTGTAATAGTTGCACCTGAATGGACACATGTTCCAATGGCTACTGAAAAACGTGCCAGCATGGTTGCTTATTATAGTGTATTGATTCCTGATGCCCGTTTATCCTTAATGCGTGCTCGTGTTATAGACGGCAAGTTAAAAGTGGTTCAGGGCGATGAGAAATTTAATGATTCTCCCATTGCATTAAAAGGGATTTATGCTATTGATATGCAGGCAAACTGTGTAGGGCTTTATTGGGATGAGGAATCAGACCTGAGAGCAACACAATTAGATGAGATGAAGGCTTATCTGTTGACCTTGGCTAAAGCCTGATTTTTAAATTTATTGGTATAGGAATAACATTTTATATGGCGAATACCTCGCGCTCTGCATCTCAAAGCACAGCATCTACTGCACCTGCTGCACATAAACGTGCCTTAGTGATTGTGGAGTCGCCTGCCAAAGCGAAAACCATCAATAAATATTTGGGTTCGCAATTCATTGTAAAGTCTTCAGTAGGTCACGTACGTGACTTGCCAACAGGCGGCAGTAAATCAACAGAGAAAAAGCCGGCTGCCCGGACTAAACTCACCGAAGCCGAAAAAGAACAAAAAGCTAGTCAGGCTTTAGTTAATCGTATGGGCGTTGATCCTGAGCATGGTTGGGAAGCTCATTACGAAGTTCTGCCTGGTAAAGAAAATGTTGTAGCTGAACTCAAAAAACTCGCCAAAGATGCCGATGCAATCTATCTCGCAACGGACTTGGATAGAGAAGGGGAAGCCATTGCTTGGCACCTAAGAGAAGTGATTGGTGGTGATGACAGCCGTTATCACCGCGTGGTATTTAACGAAATTACTAAAAATGCCATTCAAGAAGCATTTAAACAGCCAACACGTCTAGATTTAAATCGTGTAAATGCTCAGCAAGCACGCCGTTTCTTAGATCGTGTTGTGGGCTTTATGGTTTCGCCATTACTTTGGGAAAAAATTGCCCGTGGTTTATCAGCTGGACGTGTGCAGTCAGTAGCAGTGAAACTGGTTGTAGAACGTGAGCGAGAAATTCGTGCTTTTATTCCAGAAGAATATTGGCAAGTTTTTGCAGATACCCAAGCGAAAAAAGACGATATTCGTCTTGAAGCATTTAGACAGGCTGGTAAGACCCTTAAACTGAAAAATAAAGCTGAAACTGATGCTTTATTAGATGTTTTAAAAGGTGCTGAATATAAAGTTGCACAGCGTGAAGATAAACCAACTAAGGTCAATCCAAGCGCACCTTACATTACTTCAACTCTGCAACAGGCTGCGAGTACACGTTTAGGCTTTTCTGTGAAGAAAACCATGATGTTAGCTCAGCGTTTATATGAAGCTGGTTTTATTACCTATATGCGTACTGACTCAACTTTCTTGAGTGATGATGCAGTAAGCATGGTACGTGCGCATATTGAAAGCCAATATGGTGAAAAATATTTACCGGCAAAGCCAAACCGCTATGGGAACAAAGCGGGTGCTCAAGAAGCCCATGAGGCGATTCGTCCGTCAAATGTTGCACTTACAGGTGATCAGCTTGCGGGTGTAGAGCGTGATGCTCAACGACTATATGATTTGATCTGGCGTCAGTTTGTTGCGTGTCAAATGACACCAGCAGAATATTTGTCTTCTACTTTGATTGTTGAAGCGGCGAATGTTGAGCTAAAGGCGAAAGGCCGTACGCTTGTATTTGAAGGTTTCACTAAAGTACGTGGCGCGAATAAGTCAGATGACGATATTATTTTACCTGCTATTAAAGTAGGCGAAATTTTAAAGTTAGAAAAGTTAGATCCAAGTCAGCACTTTACTAAACCGCCTGCACGTTTTACTGAAGCATCTTTGGTTAAAGAGCTTGAAAAACGTAGTATTGGTCGTCCTTCGACTTATGCAGCGATTATTTCTACTATTCAGGAACGTGGTTACGTTAAGTTAGAAAACCGTCGTCTTTTCGCCGAAAAAATGGGTGAGATTGTGACGGATCGTCTGGATGAAAGTTTTAATAACTTGATGAACTATGCGTTTACGGCAGACCTTGAAGGACAGCTTGATAAAGTTGCAACAGGCGAGCGTAACTGGAAAGAGTTACTAGATACTTTCTACGGCGACTTTAAGAAACGTCTGACCAATGCTCAAGGCGAGCATGGCATGCGCCGTAACCAACCAGTTGAAGTACCAGCAGTACATTGCCCTGAATGCTCACGTCCAATGCAGATTCGTACGGGTACAACTGGTGTATTCTTAGGATGTTCCGGCTATAACTTGCCGCCTAAAGAGCGTTGTAAGGGTACATTGAACTTAACACCTGTTGAGTCTTTAGCTGCGTTATCTGATGATGATGGTGCTGAAACTGCTGACTTGATGTCAAAGCATCGCTGTGCAAAATGTGGCACTGCCATGGACAGCTATGTGATTGATGGTGGTCGTAAACTGCACGTATGTGGTAATAACCCTGACTGCGATGGTTTTGAGCTTGAAGAAGGTGAGTTCAAGATTAAGGGGTATGACGGGCCAACGATCCCATGTGATAAATGTGATGGTGAAATGCAGCTTAAGACTGGTCGTTTTGGCCCGTATTTCGCTTGTACAAGCTGTGACAATACCCGTAAAGTCTTGAAAAGTGGTCAACCTGCACCTCCACGTGTAGAACCGATCAAGATGGAACATTTACGTTCGGCGAAACATGATGACTTCTTTGTGTTGCGTGACGGTGCAGCTGGCTTATTCTTGGCAGCGAGTAAATTCCCGAAAATCCGTGAAACACGTGCACCAAAAGTTGCAGAGTTACGTAGTGTGGCAGCTCAGCTTGATCCAAAATATCAATTTATTTTACAAGCGCCAGATGTAGACCCTGAAGGTAATCCAACAATTGTGAAATTCAGTCGTAAGAATCAATCACAGTATGTCGGTTCAGAAACCCCAGAAGGTAAACAAACCAAATGGAGCCTAGTTTACCAAGATGGTAAATGGGTTGAGGGCTAACCAAGTCCACCATAAAAAATGCTAGCTCAGCTAGCATTTTTTATGTCTAAAACAATAAAAGAAAATTTTAATTTTATGGGGAATAAGAATGTGGAAAAACATTCGGGTCTTATGTTTATTAATTATTTTATTGATTGTTGCTGTTCAAGCATGGCGAGATCAAAATCAAGATTGGAATCGACCAGTTGTAGTCGTTTTACATCCAGTTAATGTAGATGGTTTAGAGACAACACAGAGCTATATTCGTCAGTTGAAAAACGAAGATTTTTGGGCAATTAACAGCTATTTAAGTGAGTGGTCACAGCATTATCGTGGACAATCAGGAAACTTTACAATTCGCTTAGGACAACAGTTGCAGCAACGACCACCTGAGGTTCCTCAAAATGCCAATATTTTGCATGTTATGTGGTGGAGCTTGAAATTTCGTTTCTATGCGTGGCGACAAAAACAACCTGAAGACAGTGGAGCATCACTTAAACTTTATTTAAATTATTATGATCCTAACTACCAAAAAGTCTTAATCCATTCGACTGCTTTAGAAAAAGGTCGTATTGGTAGTGTGAATTTATTTGCGACCAAGGCACAAGCTTCACAAAACCAGGTTGTGATTGTTCATGAGCTATTACATGGCTTTGGGGCACAAGACAAATATGATTTAAAAACAGGACAACCTATTTACCCTTTAGGTTATGCCCAACCTGAAAAAGTACCTCTATATCCACAAACTGATGCTGAAATTATGGGTGGCCGAACGCCTTTGTCTGAGCAGAGCAGTAAAATGCCGAATGGCTTACATGAAACAATAATAGGTTTACTTACAGCTCAAGAAATTGGCTGGGTGAAATAAAACTGTGGATAAATACTGCTTTATCCACATCAATTGTTAAGAAACGATGCAGATTTTATACAGACAAAAAATGTGAAGTGCATCACTATTATTAGGTAGATGAAATTCTAATACCTGATAATAAGAGTAGCCATGATGAAAACTGTAGGTAATGATTTAGTACGTAATCAGTTACATGCTGACCGTAAATGGTATTTGATATTGGGCTTTGTGCTTATTGGTTTTGGCCTGATTTTATTTAGTTCATTACCATTTGCGACTTTTTCTGTTGTTTTTTTATTTGGAATACTCATGATGGTCGGCGGTGTTTTGCATCTTGTCGCGGCTATGAGTGTTTTTAAAGGCGCAAGCCGATGGTTGTGGGCACTGTTTGGTGTGCTTTATTTAATGGCTGGTTATTATGCGTTTTCTACTCCAGTCACTACAGCAGTAGTACTGACAAGCCTATTATCTATAGCGCTGATCATTGCTGGTGCTATACGTACCATAAATGCAATTTTACTTAAGCCAATTAGTGGATGGGGCTGGACCCTGTTTTCAGGGTTATTGACGCTCGCTACAGGTATTTTAATTTTAGTTTCTAAAGATTCACCTTTTTGGGTATTAGGAATGTTCCTTGCTATTGATATTTTATTTCAGGGAATTAACTTTCTAGGTTTGGCTTCAGCCATTAAACATCTTCCTTCTAGTTCAAAAACAGTATCTTAAAAAATAATATTCGACCAAAGAGCACTTTAAGTGCTCTTTTTGTTTTTAGGATAGGCAGACCCATCTGTTGCCTCGGTCTGTTAAACTATGTCTTGGTGTTTTAGCGATATGTGTTATGAGTCTTGCAAAATTAATTAATGAACTAAATACTCAGCAAAAAAAAGCAGCCACTACGTCTGCGCAAAACTGTTTAGTTTTGGCGGGCGCTGGTTGTGGCAAGACTAAAACTATTGTTGCTCGTGCAGCTTATTTAATTGATCAGGGCTTGCCAGCGAACCAAATCCAGATTTTAACGTTCACGCGCCGTGCTGCGAGTGAAATTGTTGCGAGAGTAGAACAACATGTGGGAGCACAGGCAAAGGGTCTGCGAGCTTCAACTTTTCATACGTTTTGTATGTATTTACTACGCCGTAATCCACAAGCTTTTGGGTTAAATCAATTTAGTATTATTGATCGTGATGATCAGTTGCTTATGTTTCGCTTATTAAGAGGCAAAGATAAAGATAACGTCTTGCCCAAAGCCGCAGAGCTGTGTGATTTATATTCTTATGCGAGAAATACTCAAACAAAGCTTTCTGAGGCATTAATTAAACAGCTTCCAGATGCATATGAGCATAAGAATCAAATTGCAGATTTAATGAAAACCTATGAGCAGCGTAAACGAGAGCGTAATTTTTTAGATTACGACGATATCTTGTCAATTGTGGCTGTTCATTTACAAAATTCAGAAGCATTAACGAATTGGGTGGCAGGTTTTTGTCAGGCATTGCTAGTTGATGAAATGCAAGATACCAATCCTTTGCAATGGGCTTTATTACAACCATTGATTGGCAAAGTGAAGCTATTTTGTGTTGGCGATGATGCCCAGTCGATTTATGGTTTTCGCGGTGCAGACTTTGAAAATATCCATTCTTTTAAAGAGCGGATACCCGACGCAGTTATTCATACACTGGATTTAAATTATCGTTCGACTCAAGAAATCTTGGATTTATCAAACTGGTTGTTGGCCCACAGCCCAATTGATTATCAAAAACAACTACAAGCACATCGTGGGCAAGGGCAAAAGCCTCAGCTGCACCTATTTGGTAATGAGTATGAAGAAGCAAACTGGATTGCACAGGACTTAATAACGCGACATCAGCAAGGTGCAAGCTGGTACGACCATATGGTTTTGGTCCGTTCTGGCTATAGTGCACGATATTTGGAAGGGGCTTTCATTGCTGCTGAAGTACCTTATCGTTTTATTGGTGGGGTAAAACTTCTTGAGTCTGCACATGTGAAAGACGTGCTTAGCTTGCTACGCATTGTGAGCAATCCTCACGATGATTTGGCGTGGATGCGTTTTTTAACCTTGTGGGATGGTATTGGTGACGTTGGTGCAAGTAAGCTAGCGCAAGAGTTGATGGGAATTGTTGACGTTGAGGAGCGCTGCAATCGTCTAGAACGTCATGGGAAAGTCCCTTTACAAGCGATTTTAATTTTAAAACAGCTAGATGTATTACAGCAGCATGTGGAAGCAAGCATTGGCTTGGCACTCGATGCTTTAGGTGAACAACTAGAGCAAAATTATAAAACTAAAGATTGGTCTCGCCGATTAAAAGACTTTGATTTAGTCAAACAACTTGCACGTAAACATGCGTCTTTAGGTGAGTTCCTCGAAGAATATGTTCTTGAACCTATCTCAGTTTCTGAAATTGAGAAAGCTGCTGATCAGGATTTAGTGACTTTAATTACGATTCATTCCGCTAAAGGTGCTGAACAGAAAGTCTGCTATGTACCTCATGTATCGCCTAATCAATATCCTTATGCAAGGGCGCAGGGGGATTTTGATGATGTCGAGGAAGAGCGCCGTGTATTGTATGTTGCCTTAACACGTGCAGAAAATGAATTAATTTTGACCAAGCAAAATCTCAATACATGGTCAGAAGACAATTATGATGAACAAGGTCGTAAAATCGAAAGTTATTTCCTAAATGATCTTCCTACACATTTAGTTCAAGCAAAGATTCATAGGCAAGTACCTCAGCCATTTGCTAAAAAGCAATGGAACCGTTCACCTACAGTAAATTTAGGTTTTGGTATCGATCTGGATTAAACTACTGTATAAGACACTGTGATTACTTAAATATATTGGCTACTCCCTTTAATTGCCAATTAAGGTTAGAAAATGAAGATATTAGTTCGTAATTTAGATCGTGCTGTGAGTGAAACTGAAATTTTAGAGTTATTCAAAGCATTTGGTAAAGTTGAAACGTGTGTTCTTGTTACTGATAAAGACACTGGCAAATCAAAAGGTTTTGGTTTTGTTGAAATGCCTAACCCTCGTGAAGCAATTAAGGCAATTAAAGGCTTAAACCTGCTTAAAGTTAAAGGTAATGGAATTCGCGTTAAAGCAGCTGAAGAATAAGTCTTCAGTGTGAAAAGACAGTTTTTAGCTCTTTCGATTGTAACGCCAAATGGTATTCGTATCGCTGAAGGTATCAAAACACTTGAAGTGCGTTCATGGGTACCTACAAAACTGCCAATCAAAGATCTATTAATTGTCGAGAACCAAAAATTTTTGGTTAAAGATACTGATGAAGAAGAGGGAGTTGATGTCGACTCTATTCATGCTTGGCGAAACGATGAAATTGAGCCAGCATGTGCAACTGCTTGGGACGAAGGGTATTTTGCTTGGGTTTTAAGGAATGTTCGTCCTATAAAGCAGCCACTAAAAGTTTTAGCGAAACGTAAAATTTATCAAGTTGAGCTGGATTTACCATAAATAACGTTGATTTTATTAATGGAGTCGTTAAGCTAAAGAATAGCTGTTGCAATAGCGATTTTAGAACAGGAAAGTTTAGTTATGTCACGTGTTGCTCGTTATCATGCCGATCGTACCAATCAGAAGCTCTATTTTGCGCGCTTAGCGTGTCAACAGGCAGAACAGACCGATCATGTGCAGCAGATACAAGCTTACCGTGAAGCAGCTGTATTTCATTTACATGGCGCAATGTTAGCATTCTTACAAGAACTCGTACGTTATTACCGTTTAAATGAATTGCAACCCACTTTAAAATCTATTGAAGAACATATGGCGGCAAAAGGACAAGTTTCTCCAGAAGTGTCCGTTTTGCAACAATTGGCGAAAGATGGTTTTGTTGCAGAGCTCAAACGAGCTTACCGTATGTGTCAATATGCACCAGAACCTAAAGAGCCGACCCCAGAAGAAGAAACTTCTTCTAATCTCATTATCAAAGTAACTCAAGGTCCTCAATCTTGGTTGCCAGATGTTAAGATTTTGCGTGAATGGCATCGTGAATTAAGCCATTTAATTGATGGTTTTCGTAATGAAATGGTCGAGTTCTAAAATTAAACTGCCCGAACGCTTGAAATTTAATCCGGGTGTGCCTATATAAATAAGACAAGAGATGCAAAGTGCAAGGGTGCTTTGCCACCATGTTGAAACATGGAGGAAATATATGTCTATACAGCAATTGAAAGAGTTATTTGGAAATCAAGAAGCCGTTTTGGAATTAGTCCAACTCGAAGGTGGTGAACTCGCCTTACGTAATGCAGGTTCTGAGAATGAACCCTTGGTTAAAATTCAATTTAGCGATGAAGTAAAAGCAATCTTGGGTGAGCAAACTCCAGTTGTTGCTCAGCATATGATTCAGGCTGCACTATTTGGACTGCTCGAAAAGCAGGTAAATGAATGGCAGGCTGAAGTACTAGACGAACAGCCTAAATTCTTGAGTTAAAAAAAGCGTACTCTTGAGTACGCTTTTTATATGGGTTAATGAATAGTTGACTGATGGGCAAGCTCGATCTGATTTAATATATGATGGCTCATATTCTTTGCCATTTCCTCTTTGGCATAGAACACTTCACCAATATTCTCATCTCTGATTACTGCCGCTTCTTCTTTACTTTCTGCGCAAATTAACACCTGAATTTGAGGGTTTAATTGCTTAGCGATCGCCACAATACGGTGAATATCTAAAATATCCATAGGTGAGATCACCAAGAGTCTTGCATGCATGATGTGTGCTTGAATTAAAACACCCGGTTCGGTTGCAACACCACTCACAGCAGCAATATTCGACTGACGTAGCTTTTCTACGATTTCACGATTCTCTTCAGCAATAACGACTTTAATATTTTCATTAATTAAATTTTCAGTAATACGTCGTCCCACACCACCATATCCAACAATCACAACCTGATCGCGTAAGTAAGCCTGATCAACTTCATCGGGTAACATGGCTAATGGGTCACCACTACGTTCAAGAAGTCGGGCTAGGTGAGAGCGCTCACGAATCCAGCGTTGTACAGGCTCAATGGCAGAGAATATAAAGGAGTTCAGCGTTATCGAAAATAAAGCACCAGCTAAAATCAGATTTTGTGCTTCTAAGCTTAATAAGCCTAATGAGACGCCGAGAGTCGCTAAAATAAATGAGAATTCACCAATTTGGGCCAAACTCGCACCAACTGTAAGCGCTGTATTAATTGGATAGCGAAAGAATAAAACCAAAGCCATTGCAGCAAGTGTTTTACCTACCATAATAATTGCGATAACGGCCAAAATATGGAGTGGACGCTCAACAAGAATATGTGGATCAAACAGCATACCCACAGAAACAAAAAACAGAATTGAGAAAATTTCACGTAGTGGAAGTGTTTCTTCTTCTGCGCGGTGGCTAAAGTCTGATTCTTTAACAACCATCCCTGCAAAGAAAGCTCCTAGTGCCATTGAAACCCCGAAAATGGCATAAGACCCGTAGGCAATTGAAACAGCAGCGGCAACAACAGTAAGGGTGAATAACTCTCTTGAACCTAAACGAGCAACAAACTGCATAATAATAGGAACGACACGTTTACCTACAATCAGCATAAAGGCAATAAAGCCAATTACTTTTAATAAAGTGAGTCCAAGGGTTAACCAGATATTACCATCTGCACCTTCTGGTGCTTTCCCACCGAGTAAAACCGCTGTAGCTGGAAGGAGTACTAAAACAAGTACCATCACTAAATCTTCGACTAACAGCCAACCCACAGCAATTTTGCCGTTGACTGAGTCTAAAAGACCTCGGTCTCCTAAAGCTTTTAATAATACAACAGTACTCGCACACGACAGGCTTAAGCCAAAAACGAGTGCAGAACCAAAGCTCCATCCCCAGAGCATGGATACACCGACCCCTAATAGGGTAGCGACGGCAATTTGTAAAATCGCACCTGGTACAGCAATACGTCGAACCAGCAGCAAGTCATTTAACGAAAAGTGCATCCCTACACCAAACATCAGGAACATGACCCCGAGTTCTGCAAGCTGATTAGCAAGATGAATATCTGCTTCTATGCCGGGTGTATTTGGGCTAATAATAATTCCGGCAATTAAATAGCCAATAAGAGGAGGAAGTCGTAATCGGGCTGCAAGATAACCAAAAAAGAGGGCAACACCGAAACCAACAGCAAGTAAAACAATTAAATCTACGTCATGCGGCACTAAAAACTCCTTTTACGTGAGTTAGGCTAAAGACAAGCATAAAAAATGCCAAGGCGAAATATGTGGAAAGTTTAACAAAAAAAAGCTAGCTATAAAAAAAATGCAAAAAAAAACGACTTCATTGTGAAGTCGTTTTTTTTCGAGGCTAAAATTATTTGATTTTAGCTTCTTTGAAAATCACGTGTTGACGGATTTTTGGATCAAATTTTTTGATTTCCATTTTTTCCGGCATAGTACGTTTGTTTTTAGTCGTGGTATAGAAATAACCTGTACCAGCTGTAGAAACGAGACGAATCTTATCACGCATTGTTCAGACTCCTTAGATCTTTTGACCTTGAGCACGAAGGTCTGCAACAACCTTTTCGATACCCAATTTGTCAATAATACGCATACCTTTAGTGGTTAAACGAAGACGTACAAAACGTTTTTCGCTTTCTAACCAGAAACGGTGGTGGTGCAGGTTCGGCTCGAACCGGCGCTTGGTTTTGTTGTTGGCGTGTGAGACGTTGTTACCAACGACTGGACGCTTGCCGGTAACTTGGCAAACCTTAGACATGGTGTAACTCCATTGATTCAGCCAACAGCAAATCTGTGGCCAGTCATACTAAATGTAAACGGATGAATTCATTCAAGGGGCGTTTTATACCAAAAATACGATTAAAAGACAAGCGGAATTGGTAAAAACGAGGCATGATTTAGTATAACAGATCATGCCTTGATCAGTTAGCGCAACAAGGTTTTCGAAATGAAACGATGAATGGGCTTATTGAACGGTGGAAGAATGTATTTAAGGCTATAAAGTTTTGGATTAGACATCACCGAACGTTCATGAGAAAGGCTAAAAAAGCCCTCTGGTCCGTGATATTTCCCCATACCTGATGCACCAATTCCCCCAAACGGTAAATCATCTTGAGCCACATGGGTAATCACCATGTTGATTCCGAAGTGCCCTGAGTGGGTATGCTGTGCAATATAGTCAGCACGTGCCTGATCATAGTCAAAATAATACATTGCTAAAGGACGCGGGCGACTATTAATGAATTCAACAACTTCTTCTATTTGGTCATATTCTAAAATTGGTAGGATCGGACCAAAAATTTCATTCTGCATAATATCCATTGCAGTCGTTACGCCTGTAACTAAAGTCGGTGCAATTTTACGGACATCATCTAAAATTTCATTTTGTGGATTAATTTCAATAATACGAGCACCTTGATCGCGGGCATTTTCAAGATAGCCCTGAATGCGGTTGTATTGCTTGTCATTAATAATAGACGTGTAATCTTGATTATTGCGGAAATGCGGATACATGCCAGCCACAATCAATTTAAAGTTTTCGATGAACTCGGCAGTTTTCCCGCGCGGCAAGAAAATATGGTCAGGTGCAACACAGGTTTGACCCGCGTTCCATAATTTCCCTACAGCAATACGTTGAGCCACATCTTTCATATCCATCGATGCATGCACAAGGGCAGGAGATTTTCCGCCTAATTCAAGAATAACAGGAACCAGATTTTGAGCTGCGGCTGCCATCACTGTTTTACCAACAGAAGTTGAGCCGGTGAAAATCATTTTGTCAAAAGGCAAATGACTAAAAGCATCTGAAATAACGCCGCCACCATTTACTACAGCAACTAATTCTTGTGGGAACGCTTCTGCTAATGCACTTTCAAGAACTCGACCAAAGTTAGGAGAGGCACTCGAAATTTTGATCATGGCATGGTTGCCAGCTGCCAGTGCACAAATTAATGGCCCAACTGAAAGAAGTAATGGGTAATTCCATGGTGTAATAATACCAATTACACCCATAGGTTGATATTGTACCCAACCTTTTGCTGGCTGATGTAATACACTGATATGGCGTTTTGAAGGTTTCATCCACGCTGTCAGATGTTTACTGTAATATTTGATTTGTTCCAAACTGGTGAGTAGCTCACCAATTTTTGTTTCCATAACTGCACGATTACCATAATCAAGGTTAATTGCGTCGGCAATCTGATCTTGATATTTTACCAAGACTCTTTTAAGACGAGCTAAACGATCAATACGCTCTTTAGCAGTGGGTACCGGATGACGTAAATAAGCAAGCTTTTGTTGTTCAAGCAAATCATGTAAATGCTTAACATCATAAGGAAGCTGAGTCTCTGGATTTGTTTTTGTTTGACTGTTCATCGGTACTTACCAAATACATTGATATATTTATTTTTTAGAGTAAATACTCTAAATAGTCAAGTCAGTTTATGTGTTCAAGTCTTAACCATGTGAATTATTAAAGGTTATTAAAATGTCTCAACCTAAAGCTCTGAAGACAAAAGACCGGATTTTACAAATCAGTTTGCAGCTTTTTAACGAGCGAGGTGAACGGTCAGTTACAACCAATCATATTGCTGCGGAGTTGGGTATCAGTCCCGGAAATTTGTATTATCATTTCCGGAATAAGCATGAAATCATTAAGGAATTAATGTATCAATATCAGGCCGAGACATTGGAAGTGCTTTCTTTACCTGACGACAGACCATTAACGACCAATGATAAAATCAACTATTTTCAAGTGCTCAGCGGTCAACTCTGGAGTTACCGTTTTATTCATCGTGATGTTTATCATTTAGTTGAAAGTAACGAAGACTTTAAAAAGATTTATCCGCGTTTTGCAGGGCAGGTGATGCAGCAGGGGCAAAAGATTTATCAAGCCTTTGTAGATGCAGGTCTTATGAAAATGACGGCATCGGAAATTGAAGCCCTCATTATTAACCTCTGGATTGTATTAACAAACTGGACAAACTTTTTGTATATGTCTGGTCATATTAGTGACAATAACCATTTAGAAGAAAAATGGGTTTGGCAAGCATTACGCCAAATGGTTTTCCTTGAAGGTCCTTATCTTATGGGGGAGAGCCGAGCAACTTATGAGCAGTTGCTTGAATCTCTTGGCCCTTCAGATCTATTTGCTAGCTTATCGTCCTTAAAAGACGAATAGTTGTGCTTGTTTATTTAGGGCGCTAGAATACTCGGCCTATTAAAAGATTTATCTCAATTAAGTGATATTAACCAAATGAATATGACCACTGCCAATACAGCCCGTTTACTGATTACTTGTGAAGACAAGCCAGGGATCGTACAAGCGGTATCGAGCTTTTTGTATCACCAAGGTGCAAACATTACCGCGCTTGATCAGTATGCGACGGAAGCTCAGGGCGGACGTTATTTCATGCGTGTTGAATTTGAACTTGATCATTTACAGTCGCGTAAAGATGCATTAATTCAAACTTTTGCTGCGAACGTTGCTGAGCGTTACGGCATGCAATGGCGTCTTGCTTTCGTAAACGATGTTAAAAAAGTTGGTATTTTAGTTTCTAAAGTTGACCATGCATTGCTTGAGTTGCTATGGCGTCATGCACGTGGTTCGTTACCTTGTGAAATTACTCATGTCATTTCTAATCATGAAGATTTACGTGAATCTGTTGAAAACTTCGGTATTCCATTTACTGTAATTAAAGTCACTAAAGACAATAAAGCTGAAGCTTATGCGCAAATTGATGAAATGATGCAAGGCAATGATTTATTAGTTCTTGCACGTTACATGCAGATTTTAAGCGAAGATTTTGTTGCGAAATGGGAAATGAAAATCATCAATATTCATCATTCTTTCTTGCCAGCTTTCGTGGGTGCTAATCCATATAAGCAAGCTTATGAAAAAGGTGTGAAGTTGATTGGCGCGACAGCTCACTATGTGACAGCTGACCTTGACCAAGGTCCAATTATTGAGCAAGACGTTGAGCGTGTGAGCCACGACTATAATGTTGAGCAATTACGTGAGCTAGGTGAAGATGTAGAGCGTAATGTATTGGCTCGTGCAGTAAAATGGCATTTAGAAGACCGTATTATTGTTGATGGTAATAAGACTGTTGTTTTTTAAATAACGGTTATTTTAAAAAGCACGCTTCTTGCGTGTTTTTTTATATTTAAAATAAAATTGAAATAATATAACATATCAATAACAAATGGATTTATCATAGAATTAGACCTGTTCATGTTGTAAATAGCCCAGCTATTTAAGTTTAGCTAAACAAATTGTGAACATGGGTGTCTATTGATGTAACTATGAGAAAACTAAAGTAAAGACACTCAGCAAGCATGAAGCTATGACAAAGAGTAAATGTTTTTCTCAAAAAATAGTTGCAAATGAAAACACTTCTCATTTATTATTGTGGCACTTTATTGTTCTATCCGATGTTTGAAATCGTTTCTATAAATAGAAATCTGAAATCATCATCCATTAGGTAATTAGATTCTTATGAGTCAATCTTCCGCAGCCTTAAACGCTCCCAATCCGATGAAAAAGAAAGTCATCACAGCACTAATTGCAGTTGCAATTGGTCATATCGGGGTCTTATGGGCAGTTAGTCATATTAAGCCTGCTGAATTAAAGCCAATCGATAAGAAACCTTTACAGGTACGTTTCGTAAAAATTCAAGAGCAACCTAAACCGCTACCTCCTAAACCAAAGGAACCGCCTAAAAAGCCGGAACCTAAGAAAGAGGTAAAAGAAGTTAAAGTTGTTGAAAAGCCTGTGACACCACCGAAAAAAGTGGAAAAAATTCAACAGGTGAAAAAAGCTGAAACACCAAAAGAAACAGTAAAGACAGAACCTAAAGTTGAAACCAAAGTGGTGACAACGACTGTTTCTGAAAAAGTCGTTGAAAAACCAAAGCCAGTAGTACAAGAAGCACCTAAAGCTCAACCCGCTCCAGATCCATCACCAAAACGAGTTTCAATTGGTGGTTCGGGTGTACAGTGGAGTCGTTCACCACGTTTAACAGTTTCTTCAAAAGATTTACAAGGCGAAGCACGCTCTGTCATGGTACTGATTGAAGCCGATGAAAAAGGCAAGATTATTAATGTACGAGTGACGAGAAGTAGTGGTATTCCAAGTCTAGATGACAAAGTTGTCCGTGCTGTTCGCGGTGCGAAATTTAAACCTTATATGGAAAATGGTGTTGCTTATCCAATTAAAGCAGAGCAACCCTTTGATTTAACCCCTTAAATGAATTTGAGTCCCAACGGCTAACCTTAATCAGGAGTTCATATGAACTTTTCAATCTATTGGCAACATGCAGATGCAGTGAGTAAAACCCTGTATTTCATCTTATTGGCAATGTCGATTGCTACCTGGACAGTTTTCATCTTACGTTTGATGGGGACTCGCCAATTAAAGCAACAAGCTTATGCTCAACTTTCTCAGGCTATCGCTTCGCTAAAAGCAAAGTTACAACCTTTAAGTTTTGAGCAGCGTAAAGCGGTTGCGGAGCAGGCTCTACTTCGTCAAATTTCTGCTGAAAAAGTCAATGCTGAAAAAGGTATTTCTGTTTTAGGAACAATTGCTTCAATTGCACCATTCGTTGGTTTGTTTGGTACGGTATGGGGTATTTTCCATGCACTTGTTGCAGTCGGTAAAAGTGGACAAGCAGGTTTGGCTCAAGTGGCTACACCAGTAGGTGAGGCGCTTATTATGACGGGCCTTGGTCTTGCAGTTGCGATTCCTGCGGTATTGGCTTATAACATTTGTGTACGCGCTAACCGTGATCTTGCTCATGATTTACAAGATCAAGCGCACAGCTTATTAATTGATACGATGTTGCAGCAAGACTCAACTGTAAAGTCTGATGTTAAAACTGCACAGCAAAGTTATGTTGGAGGTCAAGCTTAATGGCTTTTCAATTGGGTGAAGACCACGATAGTGGCATAAATGAGATGAACCTCATTCCGCTAATCGACATTATGTTGGTGTTAATGATCATCTTTTTGGTCACAGCAACAGTTGCCAACCCATCGATTCCATTAACGCTTCCTAAAACAACTGCTGAAATTATTGATCCACCACCAAAAGCAATTACGATTAGTATTAATGCAAATGGTGAAGTGGCTTGGGATACTCAAGTAATTAGCCTTGATGAGCTTCAAAAACGTTTTCAAGAAGCAGGTCAAGGTGATGTTAAACCAACAGTTCAGCTTCGTGCAGATAAAGAGTCGAAGTACGATACTGTTGCACAGGTAATGTCTCGCGCCAGTGAAGCCGGACTGAGCGATATTGCCTTTGTCAGTGAAAACTAAAATTTAGTTTACCTAATAAAAAAGCAACCAAATCGGTTGCTTTTTTATTGCTCTAATTTATTGATCTTTCATAAGATGCTGGAATTTACTATATAGCTTGAGCAACTTAGGTGGAATCGCAAAGTTGCAATAACCTTGTGAAGGATTCTTTGCATAGTAATTCTGATGATATTCTTCGGCTGGGTAGAACGTCGGAACAGGAGACAATTCAGTCACAATATCAAGATCATCATCTTTTAACGTTTGAATCGTATGTTCCGCTGCTTGCTTTTGCTCTTCATTATAATAATAAATAACAGAGCGGTATTGCGTGCCGATATCATTACCTTGGCGATTTAAAGTCGTTGGATCGTGAGTCGCGAAGAATACATCGAGTAACTGGGAGTATGTTACTTGCTCTTCATCAAAATCAACCAAGATCACCTCAGCGTGCTGGGTGTCTCCTTGACATACTTGCTCGTAGGTAGGGTTAGTCGTGTGCCCACCTGCATAACCACTAGTTACTTTTTCTACACCGCGTATTTGTAAAAATACAGCTTCGACGCACCAAAAACAGCCGCCGCCAAATAATGCCTGTTGCATTGTTTTTCCCTCTATTTCCTACCTATTACAATAGGGTTTATGTATTTAAAATACAAAGTAAAGCATGTATAAAAAAGTAAAGAAAAGTGCATTACTTATTTCATTTAGCTTTAGGTAAACCTTGTCGAACGATTTGAGAGAAGTGTTCACTACTCTGATCTGAGAGCTGTTCAAAATTTTCAGTACGTGGATTGATATGTGCAATTTGATACCACTGTTTTAAACTGACATTTTGATTAAGAGCTTTAAGATCATATAAATAATTAGGTAAATAACCTGAAGCGATTAGACGATAATCTTTAGGAAGTTGATAGGGGTTAATCGCTTGAACCATATCAAAAATTAGAGTTGTACAGTTACTCGTGAGCGTATTGTACCACTCTGGTTTTGTACGCAACTCATCTGATTTTTTAAGATATTCTAAAAATAAAGCTTTTTGCTCAGATCGTGGCATATTGATAGGAAAATTATAAACTTGCTCTTTGCGGATATTACTACGCGTATAGACAATATCTTTCTCATCAGAAGCAATTAAGCTCAGTTCATATTTTCTAAAAAAACCACCGATTGCCGAAAACTCTTCAGTTTTTTCTTTGCGAATCTCGATTGAGAAGACTAAAGGTTGTTGGTGTGCAAATTCGAAGCTGACCAGTGTATGGGCAATTTGTGGTCCCATCCAGTAAGAAGCAATGATGTTTATTCCATTTAACTGGTTGAGGTCAAAAGTTCGAGTTTCCCAGCGAACATCATAGGTTCCATCGGGATGCCAGTTAAAGTTACGGACATTATGTAAAGTGATTACATCGCCGTGCTTTTCATAGCTCAGCATATTGGCAACTTCAGGGTTCCAGTCACGGTCTTGACGTGCAGTAATCGAAAAATACCAAACGAGAGAGCAGGCAAATGCTAAAAGGTAAATCAGGATGTCTGTACGGCGGCTAACAAGATGGCCTTCAACATATAGACCTGCCATACTCAGCGCAAAAGCAATCCAGATGCCAATGAGTATGCGGCTGCCTAACCAGCCAAAAGGCTGTTGAACCCAGAGCGCTACACATACCCAAATACTAGAGAACACAATAAACAGCGTGAATAGACTATGTAACAGCCCAAAAAGTAGAGCAATAATAAATTCACGTGTTCCGATATTGTGCATAGGCATCCATAGAATTATTTTTTATAAGTGGCAAACTCGAATGAAGTTCCTGATTTTTCATCAACTTGCTGTTCACTTGCAGTTTTATGAAATTCACTCGGTATTGTTGGATAATGTGCATCACCTTGCACATCTAAGTCAACATGAGTAAGTTCAAGACGGTCTGCAATTGACAAAGTTTGCTTGAATATCTCGCCGCCACCGATGATGAACAATGCCTGCTTTTCAGTATTTTTTACATCTTCTAAAGCTGCATTTAAAGCATCTTCAATTGAATAGGCAATTTTAACACCGTCAAATTGCCAGTTAATGTCACGGGTAATGATCCAGTTCACACGGTTTGGTAGCGCACGACCCATAGACTCAAGAGTTTTACGACCCATCACAACCACACCGCCTTGTGTGATTTCTTTAAAGTGTTTTAAGTCGGCAGAAATATGCCATGGCAACGCATTGCCTTTACCAATACAGTGGTTTTTATCCATTGCCACAACGTGAACAACTTCTACATTTTGCCATGCCATAATCTTATTCTCTAAACCGTAACCTAATGAAATTTGAGTCGTTGTTATACTGCAACTGGTGCTTTAATTGCAGGATGCGACTCATAACCTACAATTTCAACATCTTCAAATTTGAAATCAAATAAGTCTTTTATTTCTGGATTTAGTTTCAATTGGCAGAGCGGTAAAGGCTCACGTGTCAATTGAAGTTGTGCTTGCTCAAAATGGTTGGCATAAAGATGTGTATCACCACCAGTCCATACAAAATCACCGACTCCTAAACCGCACACTTGAGCAATCATATGGGTGAGTAGAGCATAGCTCGCAATGTTAAAAGGCACACCTAAGAACACGTCTGCGCTACGTTGATAAAGTTGGCACGACAATTTGTTATCTTGTACGAAAAATTGAAAAAGCGTGTGGCAAGGTGGTAAGGCTACTTGTCCAGCTTCGTTTGGGTTCCAACCAGAAATAATTAAACGACGTGAGTTTGGGTTGGTTTTAATTTCATTAATTAACCATTTAATCTGGTCAAAACCATCTTGGTTATAAGTGCCGTCAGCGTTTTTTGTTGCGCCGAAATTACGCCATTGATGACCATAGACTGGACCAAGCTCATGCTCTGGGCGGCCAAAACGAGCAGTTTGTTCTGCTGTTGCCCATTCGTCCCAAATTGAAACTTTATTATCTTTTAGATATTGGACGTTGGTATCGCCTTTTAAAAACCAAAGTAACTCAATCACAATAGAACGGAAGTGAACTTTTTTTGTGGTGAGTAAAGGAAAACCTTTAGAGAGATCAAAACGCATTTGATGACCAAATACAGAACGGGTTCCTGTGCCTGTACGGTCGCCTTTGTCACCGCCATTATCAAGGATATGTTGTAGTAGGTCTAAATATGCACGCATAACACTCTCGAGTTCGGATTAATTCCATAAAATAAAAGGGGGGAGATAGCTCAATGATAAATAATTACGCAATAGAGCTGCTTCATCATGAACCATTGAAGATGATACCCTTTGTAGCTCAAGATGAAAATCTAAAAATAGTTCTATGACATTTCAATAGATGTAATTATTCAAATCGTTTAGCACGATTTTGATGTATCGAAACCAGAAAAAAGCCAACCAATACAAAACCTAAAGCTTGTATAGCAAGAATCCATTTATGCTGAGCAGGAAGTAGATACATCAAAATAACAACGATCAAAATAGGATAGATGCTGCTTAAAAATCTAAAGCTCGATTTGTCTGATGTGTTATTTGAAATTTTGCTATTTAAGTAATGTCCAACATGTAAACCAAAACCGAAAATAAGGCTAAGAACAGTATAAGTCGGTGATAAAGGCTGGGCTTGATTGGCTACATAAATTGCAGCACAAACCGCAATAATGAAAATGAGTTTGATATGGCGCGGAGCGTTGTACCAATAAGCCAACATGAAAACCAGACCTATTTCTTAAAAAGTGATTGAGGTGAAAAAATAAAAGCAGCAAGTGCCATAAAAGCAATTCCTTGCACACCCCAGATCAGCAAGTTCGGCATCGCTTTAACAAAAATAAGGGCAAACAAAAGGGCAATAGGGATCCAAGTAAGTAAACGGTAGAGTAAACCCGTCGGGTTGCTTTGAGCGAAATGCAATTTAAAGTAACGACAAATTAAAAAAATTACCCCAGTTCCAGTAAACATTAGAATCGTATCTAAAGGCAGTGGTTGGTATTGATATAGCGCAATACAAATAAGTAGCGTAATAATCAAAATCACTAATTTTTTAAATGTTGGGACTTGCGTGTTAAACCAGAATTCCAGCATGGTATATCTTCATCTTGGGAGAGTAAAAACTGTAGCATAAAAAAAGAAAAGAGGAGCCGAAACTCCTCTAATTTAGATATTAACTATTCTTTTGTGGACCCCAGTCATAAATTTTCTTTTGATAGGCATACCACATCATCCAAAGGCCAATCAGCAACATTGGAATTGTTAGAATCTGTCCTTTTGTCATCCAACCAAATAGAATAAAACCTTGGTCGGCATCTGGTTGGCGGAAGAATTCCATAACAAAGCGGGCAACACCATATCCCATTAAGAATAGGGCAGAAACGGCCATACGAGGACGTGGTTTTGAACTAAACCACCACAGAACAATGAATAGAATCAAACCTTCACAAAGCGCTTGATAGATTTGTGATGGATGGCGAACTAGGTGTAACGGATCTGTTGGGAAGATCATACCGAATGGATAATTTGGGTCAGTTACCGCACGACCATATAACTCTCCACCAATAAAGTTACCAATGCGTCCAAACATTAAGCCAGTCGGTACACAAGGGGCAATAAAGTCGAGCGTTTGGAACCATGTTTTTTGGTATTTTTTACACCAAAATAGCATAGCAACCATAACACCGAGAAAGCCGCCATGGAAACTCATACCACCTGTCCAGACTTGGAATAACCAAATCGGATTTTCGAGGAATTTATCAAACTCATAGAAAAGGACATAGCCGACACGACCGCCCAGAACAACACCTAGGGCACCATAGAACACTAGGTCGGAAACCATTTCTGATGTCCAGCCATCACGTTGTTTGGCACGGTAGGAAGCAAGCCCCCAAGCACATAAAAATGCCAATAAATACATGAGTCCATACCAATGGACTTGAAGAGGTCCTAGATGTATTGCGACCGGATCGATATTAGGATAGGTCAGCATTGCTGCTCCTTGATCTTACGTTTTGACAGATTGTAGCGGAATGATGTGAAAAATGTTGTACATTCAATGTGTAAAGATAGGGAACAAGAATCAATGTGTATTGTGGCTTTAGCATGGCATGTTCTGGATGATATGCCCTTGTGTCTTATGTCAAATCGGGATGAGTTTTATCATCGTCCAACAGCTTTGTTGCATCAGTGGGAACATACTCCGATTGTTGCAGGACAAGATTTGCAGTCGGGTGGCACGTGGATGGGCATTACGCCTCAAGGTCGATGGGCTGTTTTAACCAACTTCCGTGATGGGCGAGATCAAAAGTCTTATGAGACTTCTCGGGGGCATTTGGTGCAGGCTTTTTTAGAATCTGATTTAATGCCGATTCGATTTGCTCAACAATTGGAACAGCAACAACAGAGTTTTGCTGGCTTTAACTTGTTTATGGGAAATGCTGATCAAGCGGTTTATATGAGTAACCGTGGTGAAGCTCCGCAAGTATTGGCTAACGGTGTGTATGTGGTTTCGAATGGCTTGATGTCTGAACATTGGGAAAAAACTAAACATTTACGAACTCGTTTTACACAAGAGTTTTTGCCTATGCTTCAGCATCAGACAGAAGAGTTAACTTTGCAACATGCGGCGTGGGATATTCTGGAAGATGAGCGCAAAGTCACAACTGCTTTATTACCCAATACTGGCATTCAAGCAGAGATGGAAGAGTTATTGTCATCTACCTTTATTCAAAGTCCTGTGTATGGCACACGCTGTTCGAATTTTCTAAGAATGACTAATAATGAATGGCTTTGGTTTGAAAAGACCCAACAAGGTGAGCACAGCGGTCAAATTGTAGAGCAGCAAATTCCTTTAAATCGATAGCAATAAAAATGCCGATCAATTGACCGGCATTTTTATTGGCATAAACGAATTAGCCTGCGATCACACCGCCATCTTTACGGGTAATCACAACAGTTGCTGAACGTGGACGTGCTGTTTTATTGTTTGGATCTTTCTGGGTTGCTGGCCAGTTACTGTCTGGTGTTGCGTAACTTTTCGAGTCTTCACCAGGGTGTTGAACATTAATAAAAATAGCTTTGTGGTCAGGTGTCATGGTAATACCTGTAATTTCACATTGCTTTGGTCCAACCAAGAAACGTCGTAATGTTGAGTCTGTAACTTTAGCACCGACTAGCGTTTGTTGGCCATTTGACGTAGTGGCAGCAGCGCCATCACCAATTTGACCTGGTAGTGCTGCAAGCATCATACAGTTAGTAACATCAGTGTAAGCGCCATCATCTGTTTGAATCCAAAGTACGCCACGTGGGTCAAACCACATCCCGTCAGGAGATGACAAATCATTATTGTCTGTCAGACCCGATAAGTTGATATTTGAAGCCATAGATGCTTCTGCACCAAATAGGTAGATATCCCATTTGAAGGTTTCAGCAGTGGTTTTGTCGTCGGTTTCTTTAAAACGGATAATATGACCGTTAACGTTACCCTTTTGCTCTTTAGTGCCGTTGTAGAGGTCTGTGTAGTTACGTGGGTTTGCAGCATCGGTCGCGTAATCTTTACCACGATTTGAGTTGTTGGTTAGGGTGACATAGACCTCGCCGTTTACTGGGTTAACCGTACACCATTCTGGGCGGTCCATTTTTGTTGCACCGACTGCATCACCCGCCAAGCGTGCAAATGTAACAACGTCTGCCTGAGATTTGAAAGGGTAAGTAGTGTTACTTTCATTTAAGCCATTTTTGCCGTAGGCAAGTTCAATCCATTGACCTGAACCATCATTATTAAATTTGGCAACATACAATTTACCCGCGTTCATATATTTGTCGCCAGCTGTATAACCGCCGTTTACGTCTTTGACATCCCATACAGCAGTCGAGACGAATTTATAGATGTATTCACCGCGAGAGTCATCACCCATATAAAACGCTAATGGCTGACCTGCTACGGCACGACAAGCACTGTCTTCATGTGCAAAACGACCTAGCGATGTTCTTTTAACTGGGTTTAGACGGTTATCAAAAGGATCAATCTCGACCATCCAGCCGAAGGTATTTGGCCCGTTGCGATAGTCCTGTGTCGGCTGTACAGCTTTTACATCGGCATTCCAGCGGTCATATAAGTCTTGTGACTCTACTTGACCAATTGCTGTTTCCCAGCCGTAGCGCGAACTTACGCCTAAATAAATTTGTCGTCCTTGTTCATCAACGTTAGGGATTAACTCACCATTTTTATCTTTTAAATAAATGATCTTGCCGTCTTTATCTTTTTTAGGAGCACCTTTTTCATCTTTCTCATACTGATAAAGTTCATCTTTTTTAACACCTAACCCATAACGTTTTAATGCAATTTTTTCTGCATCTGTACGTGCATATTCATCGCTACCTGAACGTTGGAAATAACCAATAAAGTTTTCTTCGGTAGTTAAGTATGTACCCCAAGGCGTATAACCATTACCGCAGTTATTATGAGTACCACGGGTTTTACGTGCGGTAGGAGAGAAACTAGTTGCAAGCAAACTAGACCCAGCAGCAACACCTGCAAAATTCATCTCTGTTGACGCTGTAATACGGCGGTTAAAAATTGATTTTTTATCAATTACTACTTTTTGAGTTGCTGCATCTTTTTTGATGTGAACAATTGAAACGCCATGCGCATTTGTCTCACGAATGACTTCATCTTCAGGGCGGCGTCCATTAACTTTTGTTGGGCCTTTGGGGTGAAGGAAGGTCTGGTTGATATATTCGTGATTCATCACCAACAAACCTTCAGCCGAAACACTTTCATCAAAGTTGTTTTTTGACGTATTTAAACCAAAGAAATGCATACCGTCATGGCAGTCGCCTGAACGGAACTGGAAGCTTGGACCAGATGGAATATTATTGTCATCCCAGTCGCCAAAAGCAGGATTGATTGAATCACCTAAAGCATAAATGACATTTGCTTCATAGCCTTCTGGTACAGTCACGATGTCGTTGTGGTTTTTCGCCACTGCTGTAAAAGTTAATTTCTCTGGTTTTTTATTTGGATCTACAGGTGGGATTCCACCGTTGTTAGAACCTGAGTCATCATTACTATCATTACAGCCTGTTAAAGTTGAGGCTAAAGTTAAAGCTACAGCACCGCTTGCTGCTTTAGTAATTAAACTACGGCGACTTACATGTTGTTCTAAAATGTCACGAAAGTGGATATTGTCAGAAGTATTATTGTCCAGTTCTTGATCTTCATGATATGGCGTCAGCTCTGTCATGGGAAATTCCTAAGTAAGTAAAGAAATAAAGAGATTGTTCTAAAAATCTTCATTAGCTTAGTTGGGTAGTGTGACGAGGCTTTGACGTTTTGATGATAGGTTTGTTAAATAATTGATCGTTTAGTCAAAAAAAGAAACCTGCATAAGGCAGGTTTCTTCTATTTTGGTGAAAGAGATTATTTTTTCACAACAGATGGAGCAATTGGGTCGGCAGTGATATAACCAACCGCTGCTGCAAATTTATTGCTGTAGTTTACATTAATCGCTGTATCAATTTGCGAAAGTAAATCTGCACTGATACCAGTACGAACACCGTTAGTTTCTTTATAGAAACGATTCCATTCATCACCTGGATGTTGGAAGTTACTCATGATGTAAGTCCAACCGTTTACTTCATCGACTGCGTGTAGACCAGTTGATTCTGCACCTGCTGGTGTAGACAAGATACGGATGAGCTGTTTAGTGTCGACATTGTAAGCCCATAAGAAGTTATTTAAGTGATTACCAGAGTCTTCACCGATAAATAACGTACGTAGCTTTTCAGAGAACTTCAAGTTGTCAGGGCTAGCAATCTGTTCTGGGTCAGCAGTGTTACCTAAGCTGTCAAAGCTAATGTCTTTACCTTTAATGAGAAGACTAGATTGGCTAGGTACCCATTCACTGTTAATTGCCACATTTGAGCTGTCTTTTTGGCCGCCTGTCAGTTTATGCTCCAAAATACCACCAGCCGTGATTTTCGGAAATTTAACGTTGTGCTCAGCAAGGTAACCGCTACCACCTTCAACCATTGAATCAACAATGTTAGCTAAAGCTGAATATGCGCGTTTATCTGCAATATTTACAGTCGTACCTTCGTTCTTGGTCAATGCCATTGAAGCACCAACGTAAGCTGCATAGCGGTGTGTCTCAAGGAAAGCCGCAGCAAGTTTAGTTTTGTCGCTGTTATCTTTAAGCTTGAGATAAACACCAGTTTTGCTCAAATAAGTAAATTTAAAACCTTGAGCTTCTAATTCTGCTTTTTGAGCAGCTTGTTGTAGTTTTAATCGATCTTTCGCAGCTTTTGCTAAAACTTGTTGTTCAGGTGTACCTTTATCTCCAGCATCAATAGCTTCAACTTCTGCTGTCGTTGCATCGCTTGGATATTTGGCAATTTGTAGAACCGATTCGAAAATATCAGTTCCTTTGATACCGCTCTTGATTAGGTTTTCAATCTCTACACTTGTTGCATGACCAAGTTTGATCCATGAGATCTGACCCGTCGTTGTATCTGTAAGTACTGTTGTATATTTTGCAACGTAAAGTGTGCCGGCAGATAGGTCTTTCTCTTTATCTGCAACGAACATGAAGAGACCACCATTGGTATAGTCGTCACCCATTAAAACTGTACGGTTATCTGGGAAAACTTGTACAAGCTCATGTGAAATACGGCCTAAACAGTAGTGCTTTGTCACACGACCCGTACCATCTGCATTAACGGTAATTTCTGGTAAATGACCGTAGTTATATGGGTTAGCCGCATTTTCATCACCATATACATTTTTACTGAATGCTTTAAGTGTTGAAAGTGATTGACCTAACTTTTGGTTGAAAGCATCTGGCTCATATTCTTCACTCGATAAATGAGTTCCCCATGGTGATAAGCTTGCACCACAAGTAATCCATAAACCATGCGCACTTGAAGTGTCTACATTGTGATATTTGATTAAAGTTAAATGACCAGTTTTTGGGTCTTGATCTAAAGTAAGCACTGCAATCGGAGATGATAATTTACCGTAAGTATCACCACCATTTTGGTCTTTTGATAAATATTCAAACTGAACTACATGGAACACTGGGTTACCAGTTACACCTAATGCTTTCTTGTCTGCATCTGTGAAATCTTTGCCAGTCGCTTGTTTGAAGCTAATCAGAGAACTACCATCTGGACAGTCAGAGAAGAATTGACGTTCTTTACCTGCAACTGATTTATCAATAATTGGCTTATTATTAATGTCAACATAACCACCCGCGATAATCTTTCCGCCTTTACCATCAGGAACTTCTGTACCTGTTAAGAAGAATGGTTTGTAAGCAAGTTGATATTCAGTTTTACTGCCATCTTCCCATGAAATAGCAAGCTTTGATGCACATGCTGTTGTTGCGATCTCTGCTACAGTAGACGGTGCAGGCATTGACGTGAACGTTGCATTTTTAAAGTTAATTGGTTTTGATGGAGTGGTAACGTCTGAATCATCATTACTATCGTTACATCCTGCTAACGTTGCTGCCGTAGCCATCGCACCTAATGGAAGAAAAGGGATCCCCGTAAACCATTTTAAAATGTCGCGACGTGTTGGGTGGTTAGAAGCAGTTGTCATAATAAATCCGTAACTTTTGTGAGTATATTTGTTGAGTTGATTCTATGGACTGTAAATGACACTTTTCTTACATTTTTAAGTCACTTTGAAGACAGTTTATGGCTTTGTAGATTAAAAAGTGACCTAGACAAAAAAGCCTGAACTTAGAGGTTCAGGCTTTTTCTTAGATATCATTTTATTCAGCAGATTGAGCTTTTCTTTTCTCAAGAATTTTACCGAACAATAATCCAAGTTCGAAAAGCAGCCACATCGGGATTGCCAACATCACCATAGAAATTGCATCTGGTGGGGTAATGAACATCGCTACAAAAAAACAGCCCACAATGATAAAACGTCTTTTTTCAGCAAGACTTTTTGTATTTACCACACCTATTAAAATGAGTAGAAGTGTCGCGATTGGAATTTCAAAAGTGACACCAAAAACTAAAAACAGCTTTAAGCAAAAGCTTAGGTAGCTATTAATATCCGTCATAGGTGCAACAGTTTCAGGCGATACACTAATAAAGAAATGTAAAATCGCAGGAAGTGTAATGTAGTATGCAAAGGCAACTCCGGCATAAAACAAAACGATACTACCAATGAGTAATGGCAGTGCTAAATGACGTTCTTTTTGATATAACGCTGGGCGGACAAAAGTCCAGATTTCATAAAGAATAAATGGCATTGCAAGCACAAGCGCGACAAATAAATTGAGCTTAAACGGCGCCATAAACGTTGCAGTTACATCTGTTGCAATCATTGACGATGATGCAGGAAGTTGCAGCCTTAAAGGTTCAGATAATAATTGGTAAGTATTATTTCGAAACGGTAATAAGCAAAAGAATAAAAATAATGTTACCCCGACAATCCTAAATAAATGACGTCTTAAAACGACCAAATGATTCATGATTGGCATTTGGTCTAAATTTTCTTGCGTATTTACAGTCGTTGAAGGCAGTTGGTTCATACGGCAATCTTCAATTTAACGGGAGGTGTTTCTAAAGTGTCGCTTTCAGATACCAAAGGTGTAAATTTGGCAAGAAAGGGCACTTCATAATGACCCGATACAGGGGAGTACATCGTAGACTGAGATATAGTTTCAGCTACCTCAGTTTTTTCTGAGTTGTCTGAAGTAGTCTGTTTTTGTATTTCTTCAAGTTGTTGTTGTACTTTGCGTTCTAGTGCTTCAATGCGGTTGAGTTCTTCTTGCATTTCTTTTCGAAATTCAGAAAGACGCAACTCTTGATCAATCTCATTTTGCAAATTGGTAATATAACGTTTTAGGCGAACATACCAGCGACCAGCAAAGCGTGCGGCTTCTGGAAGTTTATCTGGGCCTAAAACTAAAATTGCAATAATTGCAAAACAGAGTAGCTCTGTCATTCCTACATCAAGCATGGTGGAAAACCTTTAGCTTTTCACTGATGTGCTGTCAGGGGTTTTGACTTGGGCATCAATTGTACGTGGAGTATTAAGAGCAGCAGTTTCGTCTTCTTCACGAACTGATTTTTTAAAGTCTTTTACTGCACCGCCTACGTCTTTACCGATATTTTTTAATTTAGATGTACCGAATAATAAAATAACGACAATTGCAAAAATAACGACGTGCCAAATAGATAAACCGGCCATGATCTTATACCTCTTTTCAGTTTGCTTTATATCAACAGGTTGCTATGACAACAATGTGACATTTATATGTCATTTTTAAGACAATAGCCGTCAGTCAAAATCTAAAAGGGTAGTTTTATAAAGGCTGTATTGGATTGTTATTTTAGAGAGAGCTGAGAAAGTGAAGCTTAAATTACTTGAAATGGAGAGTACATTTTACTTTGAAAAGGTGTAGCATAACAAACTGATTTTGATGGGTGAGAGGAGAAAACGTGGCGTTATTATTGCCAATATTGGCGTTTATCACTGGACTTTTACTTGCTCAGACTTCTCTTTCAGAAACGATAAAACCTGTTCTTTCAGCTTGGCTTGCCCGCTTACTGATTCCAGTTGTGATTATTTACAACATGGTATTTTATCAGCCGGGTAGTTTGAGTTTGATGCTCTTTAGCTTCGGTTCAGCATTTCTTATTTTCTTTGCTTATTTAGCTTTATTTAAAGACAGATTATTAGCGCTTTGCGTGAGCTATACCAACATGGGTTGGCTCGGTTTTCCTTTTGCCATGGCTTTATTTGGCCCGGATGCTACGGCTCCAATTGTTGCGCTATATATTGGTATGTCTCTTTTTGGAAATGCATGGGCGGTTACGGCAGTCACTACTGCACCACAAAGTAAGCTCAGCATATTAAAAAAGGTTTTAACTTCTCCACCTTGTATTTCAATCTTTTGCGCGCTTGTGCTCAGGTTGTTAGGTGCTCAACATATCGAGCATCCTGCCATACATTGGGTATATGAGGTTGCCAAGTTCGCAATGACATTTGCTGGAATGTGTGTATTGGGAATGTGGTTACGTCGTACTCGAGTGCATTTAAAAGACTTAATCTACAGCACCAAAGCTCAAGCATTTAAAGTGGTGTGTGGACTTATTCTTTGTGGCTTAACTTATAGATTTCTACCGATTCCAAATATAAGTCAGCAAATTGGAGTCATGTTTTTAATGTTCTGTTTGCCACCAGCAGCCAATATTGTAGCGCTAGAAACACATTATCAAGGAACAGGAAGATCTGCGGCTTATATCGCCTCAGGGACGATTGTGAGTTGTGTATGTATTGCGATTTATGCTGTGTTCTTGCATCTTTATTTCTAAGTAAGATGATTAGATTAGGCAGCCTTTGAATAGTGGTTATATGCTTATTTTGTGTATGTAAGCAATACTTTACTTTTGTTTCGTCAAAAGTAACAAAACCATTTGTCGAACTGACGACACATCCGTGATGTCGCAGTTCGACGGGCGACATCCATGTCGCCTAGCACGATAGCAAATGGCTTTAAAGTTTTACTTCTGCAAACTTTCTCTAAATAACTGCATCGCTTGTCCACGATGACTAATCTTATTCTTGTCTTCTTTAGAAAGTTCAGCGCTAGAAACTTGTAGCTCAGGTAACCAGAACAGTGGGTCATAACCAAAGCCATTTTCACCACGTGCAGCTTCTAAAATTTCGCCGTGCCAGATGCCTTGGAAAATTTGTGGCAAAGGATCTTCAGCATGCGTTACTAAAGCAAGTACACACACAAACATGCCTTCAATCACTTCACCATTTTTACGAAATGGCAAAAGATCATTTAATAATTTGGCATTGTTCGCTGCATCGTCACCGTGTTCTCCAGCATAGCGTGCAGAGTAAATGCCAGGTGCACCATCTAAAACAGGAACACAAATGCCAGAGTCGTCAGCCATAGCAGGTTTACCTGAAATTTTAGAGGCATGACGAGCTTTAATAATGGCATTTTCAATAAAGCTTAAGCCATCTTCAATTGCATCGGGAATATTAAGGCGGCCTTGAGGAATAATTTCTACAGGTAACTTAAGCTGTTCAAAAAGTTTTTCAAACTCAGCGACTTTACCTTTGTTATTGCTGGCAAGAACTAAACTGCCCTGATCAAACCAATGTGGGGTAGACATAATAAAACCAAACTTTATAGCTAATATCGAACGTGAGTTATGTTACGTGTTTTTTAAGAGGGGATATAGAGGGAAATAAATAGAATATAAAATGGGACAACCTAAACTAAAGCCACCTTGTAGAGCATACAAGGTGGCTTTAGTCGAGTAAGGTTTTTTACGGGTGAATCGTTATTATTGTGCTTGAATCCATTTGTCTGCACGGTCACGCGCTGTACGGATTTGTTCTTGAGTTAAGTTCGCCGCTAGAGCAGTTTTCTTACCTTCAGATAGGCTAATCACTTTATTATCGAGCATGCCATCACGAGTTGAAAGCTCATACCACTGGTAAGCACCTACGTAGTTTTTCTTTTGCTCTTCCATCATCGCGAGGTTGTAGCTTGCACGGTTATCACCATTGCTTGCTGCTTTTTCAAAGTATTTACGAGCCATTGACTCATCTTTTCTAACACCAATACCATCGGCGTACATACGACCCACGTTCAGTTGTGCTGGTGATAAACCTTGATCAGCTGCTGCTTTAAACCATGCGAAAGCTTGTTTCTCATCTTTTTCTACATCTTTACCATATTGGTAGTGTGTACCAAGGTAAAATTGCGCGCCTGCTTGACCAGCTTTTGCAGCTTTCTGAAGGTCATTAACCCCCATTGTTGAAAAGCGTGCAGCCTGACTCGCAACCGATTGTGGCTGGGCGATATAATCTGCATGAGCCTGCATACTTAGCAGTCCTGCAAATAGTGTGCTAAATAATGTCTTTTTCATAGTGCACTCACTCGATAAATAGCGACTTCACCAAACAAATTAGGAACATGTTTGCTTAACAGGCTTCCCTGCTGATTTCCATTGACGGCGAGTCGATTAATAATTTGTATCTGATTTTCAGCACAGAGTGCTTCGAAATCTTTAAATGTACATAGATGAATATTGGGGGTGTTATACCACATATATGGTAAAGCATCCGATACAGGCATCATTCCTTTTAATGCAAGAAAAGAGCGAGTCTTCCAATGCGCAAAGTTCGGAAAAGTAATAATTGCCTGTTTACCCACACGCACCATGTCTCTTAATAAAACATCCGGTGCATCTACGGCTTGCAAAGCCTGTGCCATAACCACATAGTCAAAAGACTGGTCGGCAAAACGGCTCAAACCGAGATTCAAATCTTGTTGAATAATATTTAACCCGCGACTGACGGCAATTGCAATCTTTTCTTGATCAATTTCTAAACCATAAGCACGAATTTGATGCTTTTGGCTCATATGAGCGAGCAATTCACCATCACCACACCCTAAATCGAGTACGCTTGAGCCGGGTTTAATCCACTTTTCTGCCAGTTGTTGATCAATACGCATTAACTTGCCTCCAGTGATGTCGATTTTAAGTGTTCTTCACCGCCTAAGAAAGCGCGCATGGTTTTGACATACAGTGGAATAGGGAATAAGAACGAGTCATGACCTTGTTCTGCATCAATATCGAGATAACTTACAGGCTTATGATTGGTAATAAGTGCATCTACAATTTCTTGAGAGCGACTAGGGGCAAAACGCCAGTCTGTTGTAAATGAGACAATCAGGAACTGACATTTGGTTTTACCCATCGCTTCTGTTAACGAATGATTGTATTCACGTGATGGGTCAAAATAATCTAAAGCTTTGGTCATGATGAGATAAGTATTGGCATCAAAGTTACGGCTAAACTGTTCGCCCTGATAACGAAGATAGCTTTCGACTTGAAACTCAACATCAAAACCATACATAAATTTGCCAGATTTTAAATCACGGCCAAATTTTTGTTTCATGGCTTCTTCTGAAAGATAGGTGATATGACCGACCATGCGAGCCAAAATCAGACCACGTTTCGGGTAGCTATCATTTTCTAAATAACGACCATGATGGAAGTCTGGATCAGATAAGATCGACTGACGTGCAACCTCGTTAAATGCAATATTTTGTGCTGAAAGCTTTGGTGCACTGGCAATAATCACACACTTTTGTAAGCGGTCAGGATAGTCTACTGACCATTGTAGTGCTTGCATGCCTCCTAATGATCCACCCACAACTGCATACCAAGCATCTACACCTAAAAGGTCAGAAAGCATGGCCTGAGTTTTGACCCAGTCGCGTACCGTTACTAACGGGAAATCCGGTCCATAAGGGCGATTATCATTTTCAGGATTTGGTGACGTTGGACCAGTTGAGCCGCTACATCCACCAATATTATTGAGCGAAACTACAAAAAACTTATTTGTGTCGATTGCTTTACCCGGGCCAATACAGCTATCCCACCATCCAGCTTTTTTATCATCTTCATGGTGATAACCCGCTGCATGATGATGTCCGGAAAGAGCATGACAGATTAAAATGGCATTTGATTTATCTGCATTTAAAGTGCCGTAAGTTTCAACCATTAATTCAAAACGTGGCAAAACACGCCCACATTCAAGATGTAATGGTTCTTCAAATTGGAACTTTTGCGGAGTGACTAACCCCACTGAATCAGCTGGAAAAGACACGGGAACATTTCGCCTTTTAAATCTTTCAGGAATAAAAAGAAAGGATACCAAGCTAGGTATCCTTTCAAAAGAGTTTTTTTAAATTAAACAGCGGCGGCAACAACCTGATCTGTACTTAAAACGCCTTGATCAATCAAACGGTTAGTACATGCAATAATTGCTTCAATCGATGAGGTGACTGTATTGTCATGAACACCCGCACCAAATGAACCTTTACCTGTACCTTTGACTTGAAGTTCAATCAAGGTTAATGCTTTCGCATTTGCACCTGAACTAATACTACGTTCTTCATAGTTCAATACGTCAATTGGTAATTGAAGCGCATTTAAGAATGCAGAGATTGGTCCATTACCTTCACCGCGAAGTTGTTGTGTTTCACCTTCAACATCAACATCAAGTTCGATAATCTGAGTGCCATTAATATCAGATAATCTGTAGTTTTTGACTGTGTAATGGTGGTTTTTCACATCAACATAAGTGTCTTTAAACAAGGTCCAGATTTCTTTTGCATTAATTTCTGTACCATTATCATCAGCATATTGTTGAACAACTTGGCTGAATTCGATTTGTAAACGGCGAGGCAATACAACGTTGTAGTTCGCTTCTAATAAGTAAGCGATACCGCCTTTACCAGACTGACTATTTACACGAATAACTGCGTCATAGTCGCGGCCCAAATCTTTCGGGTCGATTGGCAAGTAAGGCATATCCCAGATTTCTTCGTTTTTCTGGTACTCAAAGCCTTTTTTGATTGCATCCTGATGTGAACCAGAGAATGCAGTAAATACCAAGTCGCCTGCATATGGATGACGAGGGTGTACCGGTAAACCAGTACATTCTTCAACCGTTGCAATCACTTCATTAATGTTAGAGAAATCTAACTCTGGCGCTACGCCTTGGGTGTACATGTTCAATGCAATTGCTGCAACGTCAACGTTACCTGTACGTTCACCATTACCGAACACACAACCTTCAACACGGTCAGCACCCGCCATAATCGCAAGTTCTGATGCAGCAATACCACAGCCGCGGTCATTGTGACAATGAACAGAAATGATCACGCCATCACGACGTGCCAAATTACGATGCATCCATTCAATTTGGTCTGCATAAACATTTGGTGTAGAAACTTCTACAGTCGCGGGTAAGTTTAAAATCACTTTATGGTCTGGACGTGCATCCCAAATTTCTGTGACGGCATCACAGACATCTTTAGCGACTTCTAATTCAGTTGCAGAGAAACACTCTGGGCTGTACTGGAAAATCCAGTCAGTTTGAGGATATTGTGCCGCATACTCTTTAACTTTTTGAGCAGCATTAATTGCTAATTGTTTTGCGCCATTAACGTCTACATTCAACACCTTTTGACGGAAGGTCGGAGAGTTAGAGTTATAAATATGCACAATTGCGCGTTTAGCACCTGCCAAAGATTCAAAAGTACGTTCAATTAAATGATCACGTGCTTGAACCAAAACCTCAATGTATACGTCATCAGGAATATGATTTTCTTCAATCAACATGCGAGTAAAATCGAAGTCAATTTGAGACGCAGAAGGGAAGCCGATTTCAATATGTTTAAAACCGATTTTTACAAGCATTTTGAACATTTTGAATTTTTGCTCCATGTTCATCGGTTCAAAAATTGCTTGGTTACCGTCACGTAAATCAGTACTCATCCAGATTGGCGCTTTTGTAATTTCTTTATTTGGCCATTGGCGATCTGGTAAATCCACTCGTTGGTACATACGGCGGTATTTTTTGCTTGGGTCAGCCAACATCATGAGAAAACTCCTTGTCTCGTAGCGCAGTTGCTCTGGATATATTTAAAAGGCAACGTCTCTACTTAATATATGGTATCTAATTCAGAAAAATTAAAGGGAACTTCAAAGTGCTGCTTTAGAAAGCAGACAAAATTTTTATACGCGCGCTTGGCGCAGCATCAGGAGTTGCGGATGATGTCTTGCTTGAGTAGGCTGGGCAAACAAGTAATTCGTTTTCATCTCTAGACCGTGAAATAATAAGTTTGATGGTTTGCTGGTAATCTTGATATTTAGATATATCACATCTAAACAATGATTACACCTTGTGCAAAAATCTTATCGTAATTTTAATCTCAGAAATTAGAAAATAATTTTCTAATTTTGCGCAGTTTTATGTTTATGAGAAAATAATTTTCATATTTTTGCTATATTGAGGTAAAAGAAATTATATGACCTCAATAAGGCAAAAATAAATGTAGTTATAGCTCTGACCACATTCGAATTAAATTATGATAAATATTGGTGAGCTTCATGACTTCTGGATAGTTATCGCCGTGTGTTTTACGTAATTCTCTAATACTTTCATCTAAGTTAAATAAAAGATGACGTTTACTATCGTCGCGCACCAAACTTTGAACCCAGAAAAAAGAGGCAAAACGAGTACCTGAAGTAATACTACTGACTTCATGTAGGCTAGTAGACGGGTAGAGCACCACATCACCTGCGGGTAATTTTACTTCGTGATAACCATAAGTGTCTTCAATAACAAGGTCACCGCCTTCATATTCATCAGGTTCACTTAAAAATAGCGTACAAGATAAATCGGTGCGGAGCTGCTCAGAAGTACCACGGATAAGACGAATTGAGTTGTCCACATGGAAACCAAAGCTTTCATGTTCATCATAACGATTAAAAAGTGGTGGAATAATTTTGTGGGGTAGAGCCGCAGCCTGAAACACTGGATTTTGCCAAATTGCTTTGATGACAATATCACTCAAATGATGAGTAAGCGGGTCTTGTTCAGAGAGTTGCTGATTTCTTTTAACAGAAGCAGATAAGGTGCCAGCCGTCACTTTTCCACCTACCCAATTGGCTTCTTCCATGAGTTTACGAAACTCAGCAACTTGCTCTTTGCTTAAAACATTAGGGATATGATGAATCACAGCAAACACCTTTTAATATAGATACTTCATTTGTAAAAATAGCCTCGTGATGAGGCTATTTTATATGAACTTTAATTAATTCCATAAATAAATTATGGAATTTAAACTTAGTACTTAAAGTTAATCGCTAAAACAGCATTACGGCCAACACCTTCAAACGCATAGTGAGCAGGGTGAGCACTTGTGAAGTAGCGCTTATCAGAGATATTGTTAATGTTAAGCTGTAAATTTACGTTCTTGTTGACGTCGTATTTAGCCATAGCATTGTAAATGGTATAGGTTGGTAAATACTTATCTTCAAGCATCGTTGTACCCGTGTTTGTATTAGTGAACACTTTGTCACGATACTCAGCACCTGCACCAACTGTTAATTTAGGCAAGATTCTATAAGTTGACCACAATGTTGCGCTATTTTTAGCTACAAATGGTAATGGTTTACCTTCTTGAGCAACTGCGTTGTAAGCCGCTTTTGTAAGTTCGCTGTCTAAATAGCTATAACCAGCTGAAACTTCCCACTTATCAGTCACTTTACCGTTGAAACCAACTTCAAATCCGTCAACTTTACTTTCGCCAGCATTAGTTGAAGTGTTGGCATCTATAGCGATGCGAGTATTTTGCTTCTCTGTGCGGAAGATTGCAGCAGTTAAGTTTGCACGGTTATTAAATAGGTCCCACTTTGTACCTATTTCGAAAGTACGTGCTTTTTCTGGGTCTAAATCATTTGCTTGTTGCGAAGATGTAGATAGTGCATCTGCGCCGTCACCTTGGTCTACGCCAACTGGGTTAGCAGAAGTTGCAAAGCTTGCATAGACACTGCCATTTTCAGTTGGTTTATAGACTAGACCAGCTTGATAAGAGAAATAATCACTGTCGTTTTCAAATTTCTGACCAGCTGCAATGCTTACATCATTTGAATAATTGCCGTTAGCTCCACCCACTGTTTTATAAATGTTTTTATTATATTTACGTTCAGTTTCAAATTTATCCCAACGTACGCCCAAATTTAAAAGCCATTGAGGGTTAAATTCGATGCTATCTAAAGCATATAAAGAAACAGTACGACTGCGGGTTGTATATTGATTGGTGATGCTACCTAAAGTATCGGTAAATGCTCCATTCATTGGATTATTTACTGATGTACACCAACCATTCGAAAGAGCACTGCTCGCAGGGCAGCTTGTATTGTGTACAGTTGAGGTTGTACCAGAGCCATCTGTAAAAGTGTAAACACCTTGGCTTGATTCTTGATAGCTCCACTCAGCACCTGTATTGAAAGAGTGCTTAAGTGAGCCAGTATTAAATTTCCCTTTTAACGCAAGCTGGTCACTATATGCATCAGTATCTACAATACGACTTAAAGCACGACGAACAATAGTACCATTTTTGGTTACATTACCTTTTGAGTCATCTGCGTTTGTATAGATGTAATCTGATTTAGATTTTGTATATGACATCGTATTTGACAAAGTTAAATCATCAGCAAGATCTTGCTCTAATTTAAATGTACCAATGTGGTTTTCACGCTTATCAAAATCACGCTCTTTCCATCCATAATATGTGCCTTGTTTTACGTCAATTGGTTTTCCACCAACAGGAAGAAATGGAATACCTGCATCTGGTTCATCATTACTACGTAAATAGTAGTAGCTCAGTGTTCCACGAGTTGCAGTATCTAGGCCAAATGCAAGACTTGATGCAATACCGGCACGAGCATATTCAGCACCATTATTTGTACCAGCTTTTTCGTTTTCATGGCCCATAACCACTACACGACCAGCGACTCCGTTACCAAAGTCTTTGTTTGCATCGAGTTGGATATGACGATAGTTGTCAGTACCACCTTGAACGCTACCTTGGTAAACGTCACCTTCATGAGCAACTTTAGGGATTAAATTAATACTTCCGCCTACACCGCCGCCGCCGCCGAGAGCAGAAGAAGAGCCTTTAATGACTTCAACTTGTTCGATGGCAAACATATCGCGATTTTGAGAAGTAGAATTACGAACACCATCAACGTAGACAGATGATTGAGCACTATAACCACGGATGTAGGGCATATCTGTAAACGGCGTACCACCTTCACCTGCACCTAACGTAATACCAGGTTCATAGCGTAAAGCTTCGAGTAGAGTATTAGAGTTTGTATCTTTAATTAATTTTTGAGAAAGAATAGAGACTGATTTTGGCGTGTCTTTAAGAGGAGCTACTAGTTTAGAGTTGGCTGACTGATCTACTTTTAAAGATTCTTCTTGAGTCGCCTGAGTATGAATCGTTGGTAATTGTGAAATTGCTTCTTGTGCCATGACTGTTGTTGCAATCATTGATAACGAAGAAGCAATCGCAGAAGAAACAATTTTTTTACGTGTTCTAATCAAAGACATGACTTCAGGACTCTAAAACTAAAAGGTTATGCGAATAATAATAATTCTTATTTATGTGTACAGTTTGTGTTAATTGGATTTGCCAATTGAATTATGAAGAAAAAGTGAATGATTGAATGGTGAATTGTATATTTATTTAGCTAATCTACTGATTCTTAGTAATTGTTTGTAAAAGCGATTAAATTTAGATTTTGATTGTAATTTTAGATTTATGAAGAATAACTAAAAAATTAGTTTCACTTAAGGTCTTATGAAAAATATTTAAAGAATCATAAAATTACTGTGAAATTTACGACAATAACGAGGCTAACTTAAATGAAGTGATCGGTTAATTTTGTATATCTTGAAAGTTGTCATATAATACAGCACTTTTAAAAAAACTGTTCCTACTCACTAATTTTTATCGAGGAAGCCATGCAAGTAACGACTGAAGCGGTTTCGGGCGTTGCCCGTCGTTTAAATGTGTCTGTACCGACGAGCCGTATTAACGAGCAATTTGAAGCTCGTTTGAAACGCACTGCCAAAACTGTGAAGATCAACGGCTTCCGTCCAGGTAAAGTACCTGAAAACGTTGTTCGCCGCGAATATGGTGCAGGCATTTATCAAGAAGTTGTAAATGACATCATTCGTGATAGCGTTTTTGAAGCAATTCAACAAGAAAAAATCAATGCGGTAGGTATGCCGAACATTGATAAAGTTGAACATAAAGAAGATGCTTTAGTTTTTGAAGCGACTGTAGAAGTTTATCCAGAAGTTGCAGTACAAGCATTCGACGGTTTAGAAGTTGAACGTAAAACAGCTGAAATTAAAGATGCTGACGTTGATGCTATGATCGAAAACTTGCAAAAACAACGTCAAACTTGGGCTGTTACCAAGGGCATGGCGAAAAAAGACATGCAAGTGACTTTTGACTTTGAAGGCACTATCGACGGTGAAAAGTTTGAAGGCGGTTCTGCTGAAGACTTTAAACTCGTATTAGGTTCAGGTCGTATGATTCCTGGCTTTGAAGACGGCATCGTTGGTATGAAAGCTGGTGAAGAGAAAGTAATTGATGTTACTTTCCCAGAAGACTACCAAGCTGAAAACTTGGCTGGTAAAGCAGCTCAGTTCAAAATCACTGTGAAGCAAGTTGAAAAATCAAAACTTCCAGAAATTGATGCAGAATTCTTGAAAATCTTCGGTGTAACTGAAGAAGAGGGCGTTGAGAAATTAAAAGCTGACGTTCGTAAGAATATGGAACGTGAAGTTCGCAATGGTTTACGTAACCAAGTTAAACAAGCTGCTTTTGATGCACTTGTTGCTGCGAACGAAGTTGAAGTTCCAACTGCAATGGTTGCTCAAGAAATTGACCGCCAACGTCAACAAATGGTTCAACAATTCACTCAACAATTTGGTGGTGCAGGCGCGCAATCTTTTGACAAGAGCATGCTTCCTGACGAATTGTTCAAAGAACAAGCAGAGCGTTCTGTTAAGCTTGGCGTATTGGTAAGCAAAGTTTTAGCTGATGCTAAACTTGAAGTTGACCAAGCTCGCGTTGATGCTTACATCGACGACATGGCTTCTTCTTACGAAGATCCAACTGAAGTGATTGAATACTTCAAAAATGATGCTCAACAACGTGCTCAAATCGAAGCAGTTGTATTAGAAGATCAAGTTGTTGATCACATCTTAGCTGGTGCTAAAGTGACTGACAAAGCTGTATCTTATGATGACTTATTGAAAGAACAACAAGCTCGCCGTATGGGCTAATCTTTTTAGAAGTTAGAAAAAGGCGCTTAGGCGCCTTTTTTGTTTTTCTTTATGTGGTCAATTTGAGTGCGACATTAAGTACTTAGGTATAAATAATATAATATTTCAGTGCGAACCTTTTGCAATTTGAGAAATTATCCCGCATATTGTTGCCATAGGTTAAGTCACAAAAAATTTAGGAATAAATAACGTATGTATGTTCCAACAATTGAAAATGCTTTAGTTCCTGTTGTGGTTGAACAATCTTCTCGCGGCGAACGTTCTTTTGATATTTATTCACGACTTTTACGTGAGCGCGTCATTTTTTTAACAGGTGAAGTTGAAGACAACATGGCAAATCTAATTGTTGCCCAAATGTTGTTTTTAGAAGCTGAAAACCCTGATAAAGATATCCACCTTTATATCAACTCTCCAGGTGGATCTGTGACAGCGGGCATGGCTATTTATGACACGATGCAGTTTATTAAACCTGATGTCGTCACATATTGTATGGGTCAAGCTGCTTCAATGGGTGCATTCTTATTAAATGCTGGTGCTAAAGGCAAACGCTATTGTCTAGAAAATGCCCGTGTCATGATTCACCAACCATTAGGTGGTTTCCGCGGTCAAGCATCGGATATTGAAATTCATGCGCGTGAAATTCTATTTATTAAAGAACGTTTAAACCGCTTAATGGCAGAGCATAGTGGTCAAGACTACGAAACTGTTGCTCGTGATACTGACCGTGATAACTTTATGACAGCACAGTCTGCTAAAGAATATGGTTTGGTTGATCAGGTGTTAAGTAAGCGTCCATAAGGACCTTATTATATAAATAACTTGAGATGTTGAAAAAGATCTCCATTTAGTTATTTATGCAGTGCATCTTGCCCTAATATTTAAGATTCTATTTGTGGAGTGAATATGTCCGAACATCCTCAAGGACAAAAACATTGTTCATTTTGCGGTAAAACGCAGTCTGAAGTCGGGAAACTGATTGCAGGTGAGGACGCATATATTTGTAATGAGTGTGTGGATGTCTGCTTAGACCTTGTACAAACCAGCCAACAGGTTGAAGCAGGGGACTGGGCGAGTAAGGCATTGCCAAAACCACATGAAATACGTGCTGCGCTTGATCAATATGTAATTGGTCAAGATCTTGCCAAAAAGACATTATCTGTTGCGGTTTATAACCATTATAAACGCCTAAAAGTTGGTCATAATGGCCATGTGTCTAAAGAAGTAGAAATTGCTAAAAGTAATATTCTATTAATTGGACCTACAGGTTCGGGTAAAACTTTACTTGCGCAAACATTGGCTCGCCTTTTAGACGTTCCATTTGCAATGGCAGATGCAACGACATTAACCGAAGCTGGTTATGTCGGCGAAGATGTTGAAAATATTGTACAAAAGCTTTTGCAAAAAGCAGACTACGATGTAGAGAAAGCTCAGAAGGGCATTATCTATATTGACGAGATTGACAAGATTACTCGTAAATCTGAAAACCCGTCAATTACTCGTGATGTTTCTGGTGAAGGTGTACAACAAGCATTGTTAAAAATGATTGAAGGTACAGTGGCTTCTATTCCTCCGCAAGGTGGACGTAAGCATCCGCAGCAAGAGTTTATCCAAATTGACACTTCGAATATCTTGTTTATTTGTGGTGGTGCATTTTCTGGTTTGGAAAAAATTGTACAGCAGCGTCAAGAGAAAGGCGGTATTGGTTTTACAGCTGATGTTAAAAACAAAGATGAAACCAAAAAACTTGCTGAATTGTTCCGTCAGGTTGAACCAACCGACTTAGTGAAATTTGGTTTAATTCCAGAATTCATTGGTCGTTTACCAGTGATTGCGACACTTGAAGAGTTGGATGAAGAAGCATTAATGCAAATTTTGACTGAGCCAAAAAATGCATTAACTCGCCAGTATCAATATCTTTTCACTATGGAAAATGTTGATCTGATCTTTGAAGATTCTGCATTGCGTGCTATCGCGAAGAAAGCACTTGAACGCAATACTGGTGCACGTGGTTTACGTTCTATTATGGAGAACGTGCTGCTTGAAACCATGTATGATTTACCAAGTCGTACTGATGTTGGGACAGTCATTATTAATGAAGCAGTCATTAATGGTGAAGCAGAACCTGTTTATAAAGCAGAGCGTCAACCTAAAGAAGCTGCAACGCATGAAAGTGTTGCTAAGGCAGATTTAAAGGTTATTGATTCGAAGTCTGCATAGAGATTTCATTCATCTAAAAAGCATGAATCGCGCGAGTGATTCATGCTTTTTTTGTTTTCAATTTATGTGCGTGGTGTTAATCTTAAAAATACAAAATACGCATAGTTTTGCGTTGTAAAAAATAAATCAAAAACAAAACGCTTTGAGGGATGCCATGCGTTATTTAATCGTATCTTTGTGCTGTGCCGGACTGTTTGTGGGCTGTCAAAGTTCATCTCATTTAGAAAAAAATACGGGTGAATTGACTGCAACCTTACCTAAAGTTGATGTTGAAAAAGAACCTGGTTTATTTGATCAATATCATGTGGGTGGTTTTGCTGTAGGTGGTTGGGTTAATCAAAAATTGGGTCAGACTTTTGTTCCAGTCAAACCACAAAATCAACAAGCTGCTGTTGTTTATCTTTACCGACCAGACACGAAATGGAATCGTCAGGAAATTGCGGCGATAAATCTCTTTGTGAATGGCAAGCGCATTCCGAGTCTATTACATAATCATTATTACTGGATTGAATTGCCGGCAGGAACTTATCGTCTTTCTGCGAGCCGTCCTTTATTGGGTATTCATTTTCAAGAACCGAAATATATTGATATCAATGTTGAGGCGGGAACGTCTTATTATTTGAAATATGATGAAGAGAACAAAATGGACCGTGGCGAACACACTGGCCCATTTATGTTAATGCAAGACAATATTGGACGTAGAGAGATAGCATTTACTGAGCTTAAATCTTCTAGCTACAACTTTGTGGCTGAAGATGCTTCAGGAAAGATCCGTCATAAACCACAGGAATTAAAGCCAGCCAAATATGATGAAAAATCAGATGTACATCTGATTAAGCCATTTAAATTATGGAATCCTTTAACTTGGTAAGGGCCTACAAAAGATAAAGAAAAGTTAAGGCTTTTCTTTATCTTTCATGAGTGGGGCAAGAATTTTAAGCATCTCTTCTTGCATATGATCCCTTGCTTTAGGGTCATTAAAGGTCTGTTGTCCTAACTCCATCATATATTCTGAAATTTGTCCCATAATTTGCACATTTTTACGTGTAATTGATTGGCCTTCGGGAGTTTTTAAAAATTTCAGATTAGCCTGAACTTCCTCTTCAGTATAAGTCTTTAGGTAAATATCCTGTAAAGCTTGAGCGGTTTTTGGGTTGCTAATGAGCTGATTGCTCGAATCTTTTAGAAGAGAACCTAACTTCTTCGCGGCCTCTTTTTCTTTTGGACCTAAAGTTTTGATACCCGTGATATTACTAACGATCTGTTCTGCCTGTTGATTATAGTAAGGCGTTAATTCATTAATTGATTCTTTAAGTAGGTAATCAATTTGGCTCATTTGCATGAGTTCTTTGACTGAACTTAATTTGGCAGGAGAAGCAAATAAGCTTGTTGTAATACAGCTTAAGCAGAGACTGATTGAAAGATTTTTAAGAATAGGGCGAATAGTCATGAAATGACCTATATTCAATATATGGCGAGAGAGTGCATTTATTAATAGCACAGATTGAAGAAGTAATTGTTACAATTCTTTTCAGATTTTAAAATAAAAAAAGAATGCAAAAAAAAGCACCGAATTCGGTGCTTTTCTTGATTAGCCAGCTGCTGCATCGACTACTGGAATTTTTCCAATTTTCGCTTGCCAGATTTTTGGAGCTACTGCGTGAATTGAAGTACCGTTTACATCAACTGCAACAGAAACAGGCATATCTTCAACTACGAATTTATAGATTGCTTCCATGCCTAAGTCTGCAAACGCAACAACTTCAGCTTCGCGAACAGCTTTAGATACGAGGTAAGCCGCACCACCAACTGCCATTAAGTAAGTTGCTTTGTTGTCTTTGATTGCTTCAATTGCTGTAGGGCCACGATCAGCTTTACCAATCATACCGAATAGACCAGTATGTTCGAGTACTTTACGTGTGAATTTGTCCATACGTGTTGCAGTTGTAGGACCAGCAGGACCAACGACTTCATCACCTACTGGATCAACTGGGCCAACGTAGTAAATAAATTTACCTTTAAGATCAACTGGTAATTCTTCACCGTTGTCGATCATTTCAACCATACGTTTGTGCGCAGCATCACGACCTGTGTACATTGTTCCGCTAAGAAGTAATGTATCACCCGGTTTCCAAGAATCCATTTCTTCTTGAGTAATGGTATCAAGGTTTACGCGCTTAGATTGTGAAGAGTCCCAAGTTACTGAAGGGTAGTCTTCAAGTTTTGGTGCTTGAATATGAGCTACACCTGTACCATCAAGCTGGAAGTGAGCATGACGAGTAGCAGCACAGTTAGGAATCATACCTACTGGTTTACCAGCAGCGTGACATGGGTAGTCTTTGATTTTAATATCAAGAACAGTCGTTAAACCACCAAGACCTTGAGCACCAATACCAAGTGCGTTTACTTTTTCAAAGATTTCGATACGAAGTTCTTCGATTTTGTTCTCTGGTCCACGGCGAAGTAATTCGTCCATGTTGATTTCTTCCATGAGTGCTTCTTTAGCAAGCATCATGGCTTTTTCAGCAGTACCACCAATACCAATACCGAGCATACCTGGAGGACACCAGCCTGCACCCATTGTTGGAACAGTTTTAAGAACCCAGTCAACAATCGAGTCAGATGGGTTAAGCATTGCAAGTTTAGATTTGTTTTCTGAACCGCCACCTTTAGCAGCAACAGTAATATCTACTTTATTACCCGGAACGAGTTTGTAGTGAATTACAGCAGGGGTATTATCTTTTGTATTTTTGCGACCAAATGCTGGGTCAGCAAGTACAGATGCACGAAGAACGTTGCTGTTTTCAAGGTAACCTTGGCGAACACCTTCGTTTACCGCATCGTCTAAGCTCATTGTTAAATCAAATTTAACATCTAAGCCCACTTCAAGGAAAACGTTAACAATACCAGTGTCTTGGCAAATTGGACGATGACCTTCCGCACACATGCGAGAGTTAATTAGAATCTGTGCAATTGCATCCTTTGCGGCTTTGTTTTCTTCGCGATCATAAGCACGGCTCATCGCTTGGATAAAGTCTTGCGGGTGATAGTACGAAATAAACTGTAGGGCGTCCTTGATCGATGTAATCAAGTCATCTTGTTTGATAATCGTTGTCATACCAGAAAATCTCTTGAGCGGGCTGTTAGCTAGCGGGCTAAATTATATGACAAAAAGACAGTGTTGTGGGAGATTGGTTGATCTTTTGACCGAAAGTCGCATAAGAACATATTGAAGTGATTTAAATTTCAGAAATCGGAAAATTATTTATTTTTGAATGACTAAAATAAAAAAAGCCATTTGAGCGGACATCAAATGGCGAGAGGTAGTAAAGGTTAAAATTATATTAATTATTTGGCAGCTGCTTGCTGTTCTGCCTGAATTGCGGTTAATGCAATGGTAAAGACGATGTCATCTACCAATGCTCCACGAGACAAGTCATTAACAGGCTTGTTTAGGCCTTGCAGCATTGGTCCAACGCTCACAACATTTGCAGCACGCTGTACTGCTTTGTAAGTGGTATTACCCGTATTTAAATCTGGGAAAATAAATACATTTGCACGGCCAGCGACGCGTGAGTCTGGTGCCTTTTGTCGTCCCACACTTTCAACTGAAGCTGCATCGTATTGAAGTGGACCATCAATCAGTAAATCAGGACGACGTTGCTGAGCAATTTGAGTTGCTTGCTGTACTTTTTCAACATCTGCACCTGTTCCAGAAGTACCAGTTGAGTAGCTGATCATGGCAATACGTGGGTCAATCCCAAAAGCTTTCGCTGAGTCAGCCGACTGAATTGCAATTTCAGCAAGTTGCTCTGCGGTTGGATCTGGATTAATCGCACAGTCACCGTAGACATAGACTTCATCTGGTAAAAGCATAAAGAAGATTGATGAAACCAGTGAATAATCAGGGGCTGTTTTGATGAGCTGAAATGCTGGGCGAACCGTATTTGCTGTGGTGTGTACCGCACCTGAAACTAAACCGTCGACTTGATCTAAGGCTAACATCATGGTGCCAAGCACAACAGTATCTTGAAGCTGTTCTTTCGCTTGAAGTTCGTTGAGTTTACCTTTACGTAGCTCAACCATTGGTGCAACGTATTGGTCACGAATACTATCAGGGTCAACAATTGCCAATTCAGCAGGTAATTCAATACCACGTGCTTTTGCAACATCCTGTACGACATCTGGTTTAGCTAGCAAAATACAGTCAGCAATACCACGTGCCTGACAAATTGCTGCAGCTTGTATGGTGCGCGGTTCATCACCTTCAGGTAGTACAATTCGTTTTTTCGCGGCAATCGATTTTTGTACCAGTTCATGACGGAAAGCCGATGGCGACAGGCGAGGGGTGGCAGCATTGTTGCTGTGCTGTTTAAGCCATTCAACATCAATATGACTTGAAACAAATCGGGTCACTTGCTCAGCACGTTCAGTATCATCTGTTGGAATTTCATTACCAAAATTAGATAAACGCTGAGCGGTTTCAAGTGTGTTTAAACGGGTATGTAAAATCGGCAACCCTTGTTTAATCGCACTTTGACAAAACTCTAAAAGCTCGGGTGCTGGAGCTTCTCGTTCTGTAAGTACTAAACCCGCCAGAGGAATACCATTACTAGTTGCTAAACTACTTGCGAGTAAAACGTCGGTACGCTCAGATGCGCTAATAATCAATTCGCCTGCAATAAATTTATTCAGTTCATATTCAATGCTTGAAGCAATTAAACTCGAATGCAAAATACGACGTGTTTTTGCTTCACCTTGATGTACCCATTGCCCATCAATGACATTTGCAATATCGAGAGTTCTTGGCACGCTTAGCGTGTTACTAAATGGAACCAAACCAATAATTGGTAAATCGCTAGAGCCAAAATAACGATTATATTTTTGCAGTTCGGTCGTAAATTTTGCGATTTCTTCAGTCGGTCGTAACGATGGATCAAACGCAACAGGAATTTGTGCTGTTTCTTCAGTTAATCCACGGGTACGCATAAAGAGTACACCAGCAGTACGATTTGAAACTGCGCCGCCAAATTGACGTAAATGAGCATCTACTTTTTCTGCGGCTTTTTTCGGATTTTGAATATCTGCTGTGCTGACCAACACGACTTCTGCATCAAGTGCTTGTGCAAGACTTGCGTTGAGTTCACTGGCGAAGTGGTCTTGTCCGTTAGGTAATAAGCCTTCCACAATAATGACATCGTGGTCTGCTGCAACGCTACGGTGAAGACTAACAGCTTCTTCAAGTAATTCATCTACTTCCCCAGCGGCAATAAGCTGAGTTAATTTTTCATGCGAAATAGATTGAACAGTTTTACTTTGAAATAGATGACCAAATAATGAAGTGGTTCGGTCAAGATGCTCTTGGTCTTCTTGAGAAAATGGTTTTAAAAAGCCTGCTTTAATCCCGTTACAATCAAGTGCGTAAATCATGCCTAAACAGGCAGAGGTTAAGCCAACCCCTTCGCCTGTAGGAATCAATAAAATTGTATTCATATAAACCTATAAATAAATATCGAGTTTTCGCTGAGCTCTAATTAAGCAAGGCTTGCTACAGATACTGTATTTTCTGCCGCTTCAACAACTTGACGAGTTTCTTTAGCAATACGACCTTCTTCATCTGTTGGAATAACCCAAATTTGAGGACCAGTTCCATTGTCGATTCGGCCTTCAGTGCCACGTTTTAAGTTATTGTTTTGATCTTTATCAAGCTGCAAACCAAAATGAGGTAAATAAGCTAAAGTTTTTTCACGAATATAAGCTGAGTTCTCACCAATACCACCTGTGAAAATTAAGCCGTCTAAAGTTGGTAAGCCACAGCTTAATGCAGCAAGTGATTTTGCAAGGCGATAGCTAAAGACTTCAATTGCAAGACTAGCATCTTCGTTACCATTTTCAGCAGCTTCAATCACTGTACGCATGTCATTAGACAGTTGAGATAAGCCTAGTAAGCCACTTTCGTTATTTAAAACTTTATCAATTTTTGCTAAATCCCAACCGAGGTTTTTCGCAAGGAAGCTATGTAAGCTTGGGTCGACGTCACCACTACGTGTTCCCATCACCACACCTTCAAGTGGAGTAAGGCCCATAGAGGTGTCAACACTTTGTCCATTCCATACTGCGCAAGTTGAACTGCCGTTTCCTAGATGTGCTGTTAACCATCCACCTTTTTTCAGGTTGCCTGCGAGCTCACTTGCTTTGTCAGACACATAAGCATGGCTCGTACCATGGAAGCCATAACGGCGGACATTGTGGTCAGTATATAAAAACTTAGGAATTGCATAACGGTATGCATGCGGTGGCATGGTCTGATGGAATGCAGTATCAAATACGGCAACTTGAGGTAATTCAGGAAATAGGCGTACGGTTGCATCAATACCAATTAAATGTGCTGGGTTATGAAGCGGAGCCAAAGGCGTTGCTGCACGAATACGTTCAATAATTTCAGGAGTGAGTAATTCTGCTTTGGTTAAACTACCACCGTGTACAACACGATGTCCGATTGCTTGCGGTTTGTAGTTGGCAAGACGTGCAAGTAAAGTTTCTAAAGCTTTGGCATGGTCAGCATAAGGAATTGAAAGTTCCAGTGGTTCACCACCAACTGTAACTCCCTTAATACGAGCGTCAGCTGCCCCCAAGTTTTCTGCTAAACCGTAAATACGGTCTTCACGACGCTCTGAAACCAGTGCGTATTTAATAGATGAAGAGCCGCAATTGATAACTAATACTGATATAGCCACGTTGAAATACCCAAGTCCTGATTTAAAATAGTTTTCCTAACTTCCTGTTCAAGATGTATTATTTTTTTCATACAGATTGAACGGGTTGTCATGTTTTAACATGCGTTGTTTTTCTGTCCAAGATAGACTTTAGCCCATTAGACTTAAGCACTATCGACCATCAAATTATTTGTAACTAATATTTGTCCAGTATAAAGCTTAACCACTGTATTCCTTGTTTTTTTATATGCTTAGAAACGAGTTTTTTGTATATATTTATGAAAAAACAAACCCCAATGAAGGATGAATTTTAAATGGTAGAAACCAAACCTTTATTGAATAAGTGAGCTGGTTCTTTAAGTTAAATTTTAAGCATATATTACAAATAATATACGTAATTGAAATTAAGTTTTGATGGTATGAAGGGCGTTAAAAAAGAACCTAATATGGATTTATAAGTACTAAAAATTAGAATGAAAAGCTCATCATTTATATATTGTTAAATATATTTTATTATGTTGATTTACAATAAATTTACCGTATTTTTGAGATTTAGTTTAGCTGTAAATATACCTAAATATTAAATAAGTTTTTTGTCTAAAATATAAACTCGTTATGCCTTTAAAGCTTGTACTGAGGCAATTACAGCAGCATTGGCTGGGGTTGCATGTCGCTTTTTGCCTGAATAATATTGTTCATCCTTTTTTCAAATGATCATAAAAAATATATCATTTGGTCTATTTTTCTTTTCCGGCTTATCCGGTTGTACAGGAGCGTCCAGCATGGACTTGCCGAATCCAATATTGGCAAAAGTGACCGAGCGTGTAATCGCCCGTAGTCAAAAAACTCGTTCTGCATATTTACAACGTATTGAACATGCACAAGGCAAATTTCCTGCTCGTGGGGCACTTTCATGTGCCAATCTGGCTCATGGTTTTGCCAGCATGGATGACAATGAAAAATTAATTATTAAAGTAGGTCGTGAACCAAATATTGGTATTGTGTCGTCATATAACGAAATGTTGTCGGCTCATGCACCTTATAAAACATTTCCAGATTTAATTAAAACAGCCGCTCGTGAAAATGGTGGCGTGGCACAGTTTGCAGGTGGTGTTCCTGCGATGTGTGACGGTATTACCCAAGGTAATGCTGGTATGGAACTCTCATTGTTCTCTCGTGAAACGATTGCAATGAGCACAGCGATTGCATTGTCTCATAACATGTTTGACGCAGCTTTGTGTCTGGGTGTTTGCGACAAGATTGTACCAGGCTTACTCATTGGTGCTTTGCAGTTCGGCTATTTACCTACTATTTTTGTGCCAGCTGGCCCAATGACGAGTGGGCTATCTAACGATGAGAAAGCCAAAATTCGCCAGCAATTTGCAACGGGTCAGGTTGGCCGAGATGCTTTGCTAGAAGCTGAGTCAGCTGCTTATCATGGACAAGGGACTTGTACTTTTTACGGTACAGCCAACAGTAACCAGATGCTGATGGAAGTCATGGGCTTGCATTTGCCAAGCGCTGCATTTGTTCATCCTCACACACCATTACGTGATGCACTTACCGCAGAAGCTGCGATTCGTGTACTTGATTTAACAGTTGAGCGTGGAAACTACACGCCGATTGGTCATGTTGTTGATGAAAAAGCAATTATAAACGGCATCGTGGCATTACTCGCTACAGGTGGTTCAACCAACCATACTTTGCATTTGATTGCGATTGCTCGCGCTGCTGGCGTCTTGATTGACTGGGATGACTTCGACGAGTTGTCGGCTGTTGTTCCATTGCTCGCAAAAATCTATCCAAATGGTAAGGCCGATGTAAACCATTTCCAAGCTGCGGGTGGGGTTGCTTTCCTCATTCGTAACTTACTTGAAGCAGGCTTGTTGCATAACGATGTAACGACAGTGGCTGGTAAAGGTTTGCAGCATTACACCAAAGAACCGAAATTGATTGATGGTAAGCTCACTTGGGTTGATGGTGTGGTTCAAAGCCTTGATGACAAGGTTCTACGTAGTATTGATGAGCCGTTTCAACCAGATGGTGGCTTGCGTTTGATGCAAGGTCGCCTTGGTCGTGGTGTTATCAAGATTTCTGCTGTTGCGCCAGAGCACCGTAAAGTTAAAGCTCCAGCAATCGTGTTTGATTCTCAAGAAGCGGTACAAGCAGCGTTTGATCGTGGTGAGTTATACCGAGATTTTATTGCAGTTGTTCGTTTCCAAGGTGCACGTGCTAACGGCATGCCTGAATTGCATCGCTTAACGCCTGTGTTGGGTGTTTTACAAGATCAAGGTTTCCACGTTGCTTTAGTTACTGATGGGCGTATGTCTGGTGCTTCAGGCAAAGTTCCTGCGGTGATTCATTTATCTCCAGAAGCCTTACTAAATGGGCCGATTGCTAAAGTTCAAACAGGCGATATGTTGATTATTGATGCTGAGGCTGGCGTACTTGATGTTGAAATAGATGAGCAGACTTGGCAGTCGCGCCCTGTTGCACAGCCAGAACATCAGGCAGAAAACGAAGTTGGCTTTGGCCGTGAATTATTTGGTGTTTTCCGTGCTGCTGCTGCGCCAGCTGAACATGGAGCATCTGTATTTGGTGCATTGGTTGGTGAAACTTCACCAGAGCAGATTTGAGTCAAAGGAACTGAAAAATAATGATTAAAATTGAAGATATCGTCAAATTAGGCCCAGTCATTCCTGTATTGGCATTTGATTCTGCTGAGCAAGGTGAAGATGTATCACGTGCGTTGCATGCAGGTGGTGTAAAAGTCCTTGAAATTACATTGCGTACCGCTGCAGGTCTTGCTGCTATTGAGCGTGCGAGCCAATTGGCGGATGACATTGTGGTGGGGGTGGGGACGATTACCAAGCCAGAACATTGTGCTCAAGCTAAAAAAGCAGGCGCTCAATTTGGTGTATCTCCTGGTTTGACTAAAGATCTGCATTTGGCTGCACAAGATGCTGGCTTACCTTTATTACCGGGTGTGATGACACCAAGTGATCTGATTCAGGCGATTGAGTTGGGTTATGAGATTGTGAAGTTCTTCCCAGCTCAACAGGCAGGTGGAGTTGAGATGCTAAAAGCATTTTATGGTCCATTTCCAAACTTACGTTTTTGCCCGACTGGCGGAATTACGGCAGAATCAGCGCCAGATTTCTTAAAGCAACCAAACGTAGTGTGTGTAGGTGGTTCATGGTTAACGCCTAAAGCTGCTGTAGCTGCACAAGATTGGGCTGAAATTACTCGCTTAGCGCAAATTGCGAGTCAGTTGAGAGCACTGTAAATGTAGTCAATATTTATAAAAAATGAAGTGCATTCTATGTACTTTAAGGCTGTATTGAGGTGGCCAGTTTGTGCTGGTCACACCTAAATATAAAAATTTAGTGTCTTAACAGTAGGAATTACTGTGGTTGAAGACCTTTGTTTGGGCAGTGTGCCTAAATAGCATTATTCCAAGGAGAAGTATCACATGGAGACCGTTCAGGGTGGCATGTTGCTTATCTACACTGTAATCGCGATTATTGCATTGGTTGTCATGATCGCGAAGTTCAGAATTTATCCATTTCTTGTTCTTATTATTGTTTCACTCGGTTTGGCTTTGGCTGTTGGCATGCCAATGGGCGATATTGTTAAATCATACGAAGCTGGTACTGGTAAAACCTTGGGCCACCTTGCGATTGTAATCGCACTGGGAACGATGCTCGGAAAAATGATGGCCGAGTCTGGTGGTGCTGAGCGAATAGCAATTACCTTAATTAAATGGTTTGGTGAGAAAAATATTCACTGGGCCATGATGTTTATTGCGCTTATTGTTGGTCTTCCCGTATTTTTCGAAGTAGGTTTTGTTCTACTTATTCCAATTGCGTTCAACATTGCTAAACGAACTGGTAAATCTTTACTGGTTGTTGGCTTGCCAATGGTTGCAGGTTTATCTGTTGTGCATGGCTTAATTCCACCACATCCAGCGGCATTGTTAGCAGTACAAGCCTACCATGCTGATATTGGTAAAACGATTGCTTACAGTTTAATCGTCGGTGTACCAACAGCAATTGTTGCAGGGCCATTGTATGCACTTTGGATTAATAAGTACGTCAAATTGCCTGAAAATAACCCGTTAGCAAAACAATTTATTGAAGCAGATACAAATAGAACTCGTGAGTTGCCAAGCTTTGGGATTACCTTATTTACGATTATGCTGCCAGTAGTGTTGATGTTAATCGGAAGTTGGGCAGATCTGTTCTTTGCTCCACAGACTTTCGCAAATGATTTACTACGTTTCATTGGTACTTCTGATATCGCATTGCTTATTGCTGTACTGGTCAGCTTTATTACTTTTGGTACGATGCAAGGCTTTAACCGTGAACAAATTGAAAAATTCTGCGGCGGATGTTTAGCTTCTATTGCTGGAATTATGTTGATTGTTGGTGCTGGTGGTGGTTTTGGTGGCATTTTACGTGACACAGGGATTTCTAATGAGATCGTATCCACAGCTTTAAAAGCAAATTTATCGCCGTTATTGTTGGGTTGGTTTGTTGCAGCACTGATTCGTTTGGCGACAGGTTCTGCAACGGTGGCTATGGCTACAGCATGTAGTATTGTTGCTCCAATTGCAGCTACAGCTGGTGTCGCTGTTAGGCCAGAACTTTTAGTACTTGCTACAGGTTCAGGTTCATTGGTTTTCTCACATGTAAATGATGCGGGATTTTGGTTAATCAAAGAATATTTTGGTATGACCGTGGGGCAGACACTCAAGACTTGGTCAGTATTGGAAACGATCATTTCAGTATTGGGTTTATCTTTCACGCTACTGCTTAGCACTATTTTATAATTAAAGGTGAGTAATCCATGATTGTGATTGCAATGGGTGTCTGTGGAACAGGTAAAACCCTCATTGGTGAGTTGTTATCAGAGCGTTTGGCTTGTGAATTTCTCGACGGTGATACGCTTCATTCGGCTGCAAATAAAAGTAAGATGAGCCAAGGGATTCCTTTAACTGATGATGATCGTCTGCCATGGTTGCAGGCGATTCGTCAGGTGATTGAAACCAAACAAAGAGATGGTCAAACAGCTGTATTTACATGCTCATCTTTAAAACGCATGTATCGCGATATTTTAAGAGGGCAAGATCAGAATGTTAAGTTCGTCTACCTCAAAGGCTCTTATGAGTTATTACAGGAAAGACTTGCAGCAAGATCAGGCCATTTCTTTGACCCATCATTGTTACAAACTCAGCTAGATACATTAGAAGAACCGGATCTTCATGAAGCAATAACGATTGATATTGCTTTGACACCTGAACAGATTGTTGCACAAGTCATGCAACAACTTGGTGTAGTTAGTGATGTCTGCCAAGAATAATCATAGAAACTTTTAAATGATAAAAATAAAAACGCCTGATATTGATCAGGCGTTTTTTTGAATTGTTAAATTGGTTATTGGCGAATTTGACCGTCACCTAACACAATCCATTTCTGAGAAGTTAAGCCTTCTAAACCAACTGGACCGCGGGCATGAATTTTATCGGTAGAAATACCAATTTCTGCGCCTAAGCCATATTCAAAACCATCAGCAAAACGAGTTGAGGCATTAATCACGACTGAGCTTGAATCTACGCGAGCCAAGAACTGACGAGCCAACGTGTAGTTTTCAGTTACGATAGCATCGGTGTGATGTGAACCATATTTGTTGATATGGTCAATTGCTTCATCAATACCGCTAACAACTTTAACAGCAAGAATTGGCCCTAGATATTCGGTATACCAATCTTCTTCTGTTGCTGGTTTTACAGAAGCACCTAAAATGCGACGTGTTTCTGGACAACCGCGAAGTTCAACTTGTTTTTCAGCATAAAGTTCAGCAATGCGTGGTAAGAAAACATCTGCAATTTTTTCATCAACGAGCAGAGTTTCCATCGCATTACAAACGCCATAACGATGTGTTTTGGCATTTAATGTAATCGGTAATGCTTTTTGCAAGTCTGCCTGTGCTTCAACGAATACATGGCAGTTACCATCAAGATGCTTAATCACCGGAATACGCGCTTCGTTGGTGACACGTTCAATTAAGCTTTTGCCACCACGTGGAACGATTACATCTACATATTCCGCCATGGTAATGAGATGACCAACTGCCGCGCGGTCAGAAGTGTTAATTACTTGAACTGAATTTTCAGGTAAGCCAGCAACTTTTAAGCCATGCTTAATCGCTTCAGCAATTGCTTTATTTGACTCAAGTGCTTCTGAACCACCACGTAAAATAATGGCGTTGCCCGATTTAATGGCTAAAGATGCAGCTTCAAGGGTTACGTTTGGACGTGATTCGTAAATCATCCCAACAACACCTAAAGGCACACGCATTTTTCCAATTTGAATGCCTGTGGGGCGATATGCAAGATCCGTAATTTCCCCAATTGGATCGACAAGAGCAATCACATCTTTTAGACCTTGCAACATTCCTTTAAAACGTGCGGGCGTAAGTTCAAGACGATCAAGCAATGCGCTGTCGAGCTGATTGCTACGACCTTTATCCATGTCGATTTGATTCGCTGCCAAAATTGCTGCCTGATTATTTTCTAAAGCAGTATAAATAGCAGAGAGTGCATGGTTTTTTAGTGAGGTAGAAGCACTTGTAAGGATACGAGAGGCCTGACGTGCTTGTTGCCCGACTGTTTGCATATATTGTTCAATTGAATCTTGCATAGCATTTTTTAATCATTTACCAATGAGTAAGATAGTAGCAGTCAAATGCGGAACAATGAATGGCTTTTTTTGAAAAATGTGACCGCCATAAAAAAACATTTAAATATTTTGCAAACTATTAGCGACTTAAACAAGATGAGCGGTCATTTGAGCGATTGCGTATATTTCACACAATTGTTTAGAATGTTATTGTGCAATACAAACTAATACAAATTTTAAAGTTTTGTGCATAAAAGATTACGTGTTCAAGAAGGAACTCTTGCAGCATAAAAAAATTACAGCAAGGAGGAAGCAAGGATATGAATTCCATTATTCAAATGGATTCGGAGATCAACCAAGCTTATGCCGGTTTTGGCTTTTTCGATATCTACCATAGAGATAGTTTTAAACAACCTGCTCGTACCACATGGATTGACGGCTGGAAAATTGAATATATGGCAATTGCCGACCCAAAAACGATTCACAATACGCCAATTGTGATTGTGGGCGGAGCTTTCCAGAATTTTAATTCTTATAAATATTGTGTTGAACAATTGTTTGAAAGCGGTCCGGTCATATTAATTGATTTACCTTCTATGGGCGCAAATCAGCAAATTACCAATCGGGACACAGGAGTATCAGCAGGTACTTTAGAGCTACCTGATTTGTCTAAAATGTTGGGTCGCTGGTTAGATATTGTTGGACTACAAAAAGTTTCTGTAATGGGAATGTCTTTAGGGTCAGTGATTGCTTCTTGTTTTGCTTATCATCGTCCAGAATTAATGGATCGCATGATTTTGATGGGGGTTATGCAAAAGACCCGAAAAAGTTGGCGAATGATTTTGGAAGAGTCGCTCAAGCTCATGCAAGAAAACCGCATGGAAGAGTTTGGGCAAGCTGTAATTTTATATTTAGTTAATCATGCAAAATTAGATAAAACCCGCATGTCACCAACAGCCAAAAAATTATTTTTTAGGCAAATGGCTGAGTTTACGGGTACAGAGCGAGAACGTTATGAAATTAACTGTAATCGTCTTTTGCGGTTAACTGATGTACCCATTCCAGAGTGTAAAACGCTGGTTGCAGCAGGGCAGTACGATAGTTTTACTCTGCCTCATGAAAATGCGAATTTTGCTTTGCAATGCCCAGATATGGAATTTGCCCTTATTGCAAATGCGGACCATGTGCCACAGTTGCAGCGTCGTAAAGAAACCATGAGTTTGTTCACTTCATTTTTAAAAGGTGAATCTATCCAAAATTTGGATGGCATTATTCCTATGACACGTGAACAAATGCAAAAGATGGAGCGCCGTGGGGAAGAGCGAGTTCGGGTTTTGCAGCCAAAAACCCAACTTACTCACCGAGAGTCTGATGTAGAGGTACCTGTAACGATTGTTGATGTCACTTTCTTTGGTATGTATTTAAAAATGGATGATGTTTCACAGCTTGATTTTGTGAATGACCATCCACGTGACTTGGCACTGCATTTAGAAGATGAAGAAGGTACCTTTGCAATTGAGTGCTTAATTTTTGAAAGTACAGAGCAGGGTATTCGAGCTTTATTTAAACATGGTAGTTTCGAACTTGCTGATCGTTTAAGCCGTTTTATTGCTCGTCAAAAACAAGCAGCTTAATAATATAGTTATAGATGGAAGCTCGTTGATGTCGAGCTTCCATTTTTTATATTGGTTATTTTGTTTGTGCGTGAATAGTCCAGACCAAGTCACCTAAATGTTGCTCATGACTATATTGAGACGCTTGTCCAAAGAAAATTTGTGGTTGTTCCACGCTAACTTGATCGAACTCTGTATCTTTAAAAAAGTCTTCAACTTCTTTGGGACTTTTGAAGTGAAAACTAAACGAGCTTCGAGACATTAATTTCAATAATTTACTGCTATTCCAGATAATACTGGCAAGTTTATTTTTAACTGGTTCAGGGTAGAGATCCGTTAAATAATGAAAATTTTTAAAAGACGAACCATAGTGTGCAATCGATTGAATCAGCTGTTTTAATAAATCTTTATCAAAATAATTAATTAAACCTTCACTAATCACAACCAATGGGCGGTTCGGGTCAAATACTTCAAATGCTTGTGCAAAAGCTTCGGTAAATAAATCAACTGATAAAACTTCAGGTGCATTTTTTTCAATTTGTTGTAACGCATTTTGTTTGGTTTGTGCCATATCGGGTAAATCAAGCTCCCGATAGGTAATCAAAGGGTAATGCTGTCTAAACCACCAGCCACGTGGAGACAGGCCACATGCTATTTCTAGAACTTGTAAATCAGGACTTTCTTGAATGAGTTGTTCTAAGTGATGATCAAGCATGGTGTGACGTTGTTTGAGCGTCGTGCGCATGCTGCCGCCGACATATTTCTCAGCCCAAGATTCTATTGGATGAACTAAATACGCCAGTGATTTGCCTTTGGTAGTGGCAAATGCTTCATGAGAGATCCCCATTTGATACCAGATATAGCCTGTATAATGGGCTGTAAAAGAGATGTGGCGGTGTTTTGAAAGTTGTTGTGTCATTCGTCCTGAGCTCGATTTATTGTTTTTGTGTGGTTTGACTGATGATCGAGACCATCAGTCAAATAAACGTTTAACTCAATTTAGATCGAATTTTTAAACTCTTCAATGGCTGTTTTGACAGCTTGCCACCCGTCGCCAAGCGATAAGGTTTCACCAATCTGAATTTGTGGAATTTGACCACGCATGCGTTCAAGGCGTTCTTGATTCGGTAGCTCTAGGTTTGCAATACCTTCGAGTGCTGTACATGCCGCACTACGGTCATTACACACGAGCCCCATATCACAACCCGCGGTTAAAGCAGCTTGGATACGTGCATCTGCGCCACCTGCTACACAAGCAGCTTGCATGCTTAAGTCATCAGAGAAAAGTACACCATCAAACTTCAAACGGTTGCGTAGAACTTCTTGAATCCAGAACGGTGAAAAACCTGCTGGATTTGGATCGATCTGATCATAAATCACATGTGCAGGCATGAGCGCATCAAGCTGTGGCATGAGCTTAATAAAGCTTTGCATGTCATGGTTGTAAATTTCATCATAGCTACGGCTATCGATTGCAGCTGCAACATGAGAGTCGGCTTTCACTGAACCGTGGCCCGGGAAGTGTTTGCCCGTGTTTGCCATTCCAGCTTTTTTCATGCCTTGCATAAATGCACCAGCAAGCGGGGCAATATCCTCAATATTTTTAGAGAAACCACGGTCGCCAATCACATCACTAATTGCATTAAGGTCTAAAACGGGTGCAAAACTAAAATCGATACCTACAGCCAAGACTTCAGTTGCCATGAGCCAGCCGCACTGTTCAGCCAGTTCAAGTGCTTTTTGAGGTTGAGTAATATAGAGTTCACCAAAACGACCCATGGCCGGTAATAAGGTAAAACCTGATCTTAGGCGCTGAACTCGACCGCCTTCTTGGTCGACAGCAATTAAAATATCTGGACGAATTTGACGCATGTGGTCCGTTAAGGCACGGACTTGTTGTGGAGATTCAATATTTCGTGCAAATAAAATCATGCCACCGACTTGCGGAGCGCGTAATAGTTCAATATCTTCTTGAGTAAGTTCTGTGCCGGCGATGTCCAGCATCAATGCGCCAATCATATTGGTTCCATTTGAATTTTGATTGAAAAACAATAAGCGAATTTTGCAATGTTTTGCTACATTTTGTCAGTACAGAATATGATAAAACTACACGGTATAAACAATTTAGTTGGTTAAGATTTTGAATCTGCTTAGTTCATATCGAAAACAGAGCGTGTAAGATAGGAACACCCAAGGAAGTATTAAAAATTTATGAAACTTCAAACTATAGCTTGTGCAGTAGCGATCGCGACTGGCGGTTTATTCTTCACTCATACGATGAATGAAGCGAGAGCAGCAACCAATACTGCTGTGGTTTCTCAATCGATCCAGCCAACGCAAGAACAGGCTTTGGTGGCTCGCCAACTGGCAACTTTAGTTGATCGCCAACATTATTTGAATATGCGTCTGGATGCAACGACATCAAATCGTATTCTCGATATGTATTTAGATAGTCTTGATCCGGATCACTCTCTATTTTTAGACGCTGAAGTTCAAAATTATAAAAAACTATATGGTTCAAATTTTGGTGCTTCTTTAAAAGCAGGGAATTTGACTGGACCGTTTGCAATTCATCAGCAATATCGTGAACGCTTAAAACAATTTTATGAGTTCATGTTAGCTGAGCTGAAACAGCAGCAAAATTTAAAACAGCTAAATAGCTATATTGAAGTAGATCGCGAAAAAGCGCCGTATTTTAAAACGTCTGCTGAGCAACAAAATCACTGGCGTAAAATGTTGGTTTCACAGTTAATCAACTTAACGATTAGCCGTGAAGAAGAGCAGGCGAAACAAAAAGCGCTTAAAGAAAATCCTTCACTTGCTGATGGTCAAGATTTAACTGGCCCAGAAGATTTAACACCAGCTCAGACCTTAACTAAACGTTATACGCGTCAGCTTGAAAGAATTAGTCGTGTGAAAAGCGATGATGTGTTGGACAAAACATTGAATGCCATGTTGGCGACTTATGATCCACACAGTAACTATTACCCGCCAATCGATGCGATAGAATTGAATCGCCAAACCACCTTGCAGCTTGAAGGTATTGGTGTATCGATTCGTCCAGAGCGTGGAAATGAAGATTACACCAAGATTGAAACCATTGTAGAAGGTGGTCCTGCAAGTAAGTCTGGCCAAGTGAAATCAGGAGACCGAATCGTTGGTGTCGCCCAAGAAGGCGAGAAAATGATTGATGTGGTTGGGTGGACAAGTTCTGAAATTGTTGGACTCATTCGTGGTAAGCGTGGAACCAAAGTCACGTTAAAACTTCTTGGTGCTGGTGCATCAATGAGTCAAGCACGTAATGTGACCTTAGTGCGTGATGTGATTCAAGAAGAAGATGCTGGTGTTCGTTCGCGTACAGTTGAAGTGACACGTGATGGTAAAAAGCATGTGTTGGGCGTAATTGAAATTCCATCATTCTATTTTGACTATCGTTCACGTCGTGCGGGTCAACAATACCGTTCAGTTTCTGAAGATACTGCCAATGCCTTTGAAGCGTTAAAAGCGAAGAAAGTAGAAGGTATTATTATCGACTTGCGTAATGACCCAGGTGGTTCATTAGAAGAAGTTGCACGTATGCTGGGTCAAGTGATTAAGTCAGGTCCAGTGGTTCAAATTCGTGATGGTAATGGCAACGTAAGTGTTTTTGAAGACAATGATGGTGGTCAGCAAGTTTACACAGGTCCACTCGCTGTAATGGTGAACTTGGCATCTGCATCTGCAAGTGAGATTTACTCTGCTGCAATCCAAGACTATGAGCGCGGTATTATTATTGGTAGTACAACGACTGGTAAGGGTACAGCTCAGGTACAACTTGATACTCTGGCATACGGTCAAGCGACTTTAACTCAGCGTAAGTTCTACCGTATTACAGGTGGTAGTACACAAAATAAAGGTGTAGTGCCAGACATTAAACTCGTCGATATCTATAACGAAGAGTTTGGTGAACGTAAATCGAAGAATGCGTTGAAGTGGGACACAATTCCTACAGCACCATTTAAACGTGAAGGCTCTGTTCAACCTTATGTGGCAAAGTTGTCTCAATTCTCTGAACAACGTGTTGCTAATGATGCCCAGTTTAAATATCTAAATAAACGTACTGCGATTGCTAAAGTTACGAGCGACCAAAAACAAGTGGTGCTTGATATTGATAAACGCCGTGCTGAATTACTTGGTCTAGAGAAACAAACTTTAGATGCAGAAAATGAACGCCGTGCTGCAACTGGTCAAAAGCCTTTTGCAAACTGGGAAAGCTATCAAGCTTCATTAGATGCTCTAGCTGAATCTCGCGCTAAAATGAAAGCATCTCAACGCCCTGCATTGCCAGAGGAAGAAACTTTTGTGACTGAAGCTGCAAACGTACTCATGGACTATGCAAAATTGCAAAATCGCTAAGTATTACTAGGTCTTAAGAGAAAAGCATGCTGTTATCAGTGTGCTTTTTTTATTTTTCATGTCAGTAAACTGTCACGCATTTATCATCAAAATGTCAAAAAAACTGCTTAATCTTTAAGCATGAAAATAAATACATTGATGGATGGCGCTATGCAAAGCTCATACGCGACAGCACTATTAAAACAACAGCAACTTCCTGAAAGCTTCCAATTCTTTTTTAAACAAAAGCAGCAGCTATCTAATACGCATTCACTGCATGATTTAGTGCGCCCACGTTTAAAAATTGCGATTGTGACGGAAACTTGGCCACCTGAAATTAATGGTGTGGCACTTTCATTATTACAACTATGCCAAGGTTTACAAAAACAGGGGCATAAGATTTTACTGATTCGTCCAGAGCAAAAAGCAAAATGCCATGACTTTACGCCAGAGCAAGAATGTCTGGTGATGTCACAAGCTATTCCAAAATATCCAACTTTACAATTTGGTTGGCCACAATATTTAAAAGTATCGAAAGCTTTTGAAAAGTTTGTGCCCGATGTGGTTCATATTGTGACTGAAGGACCGTTAGGTTTAACTGCCATGCAAGCTGCTAAGGCAAAAGCTATTCCGATTTCGAGTGGTTTTCATTCACCATTTCAAGACTTTAGTCGATTCTTCGATTTGGCTTTTTTAGTCAAACCGATTCAAAAATACTTGTGCTGGTTTCACAATAACACTCAAGTGACCTGTGTGCCGAGTAAAGATACTCAAGAAGCATTACGCGGTTTTGGCATTACTTGTCCACTGGTTGTGGTTGGGCGTGGCGTAGATACAACGAGATTTTCACCGAAGCATCGCTCTGAAAATTTGCGAAAACAATGGGATGCCGATGAGAATACTCGCGTTATGCTTTATGTGGGACGTTTGTCTCCTGAAAAAGAAGTGCAAGTGCTCATTGATAGTTATGCCAACTTACAAACTGTTCAGCCCCATAAAACGAAATTGGTTATTGTGGGAGATGGCCCGGATTTTGCTCGTTTAAAGTCATTGCCTGAAGCGAAGGGTGTCATCTTTACTGGAAGTTTAAGAGGTCAAGATTTGGCGGCTGCCTATGCAAGTGCTGATGTATTCGTATTTGCGAGTCAAGTTGAAACGTTTGGTAACGTAGTTTTAGAGGCAATGGCAAGCGGTTTGCCAGTTATCGCGTATGATTATGCATGTGCACATCAATACTTAACCCATGGTGTGAATGGCTGGTTAAGCCCACTTGGACAAAAAAGCCACTTTATACAACAAATTTATCAGCTTCCTTCAGTACAACAACTTAGAGAAATGGGCGTACAAGCCTGTCATAAAGTACAGCAAAGCGGTTGGCAACTTCCGGTTCAGCAATTGGAGCAGGCATTTTATCAGGTAGTGAAGGAGCCCTCGGTGGACTTCACCTAAGTATCCTAAAATAGGAGAATGACCATGAAATTTAAGAATGCAAAAATAAAAATACTCGATTTAGATTTAAGAGGCTGTTTATATCTTAACAATTTCTCTCACTCACAGCGCGTTGCCCTTTTCTTCAAAATCATCAGTCGTGTGGGTGACGGTCCATTTTGGTATCTAATGCTGGCAATCGTGTGGGGGATGCAAGGCATCACCTATAGCCTGCAAATCATCTACTTGTTATTAGGTGGTTCTGTTGGGACCGCGATCTATAAATTTTTAAAACATAAGACAACACGACCTCGTCCTTATCAAGTGCATCAGGTGATTGTGCTTGGTGAAAGACCACTTGATCATTTTAGCTTTCCATCGGGTCATACACTTCATGCCGTGATGGTGACAATTGTGTTGGGTTATATCCAGCCGGCTTTGCTTGCGGCGATGTTTCCTTTCATGGTGCTTGTAGCCTTGTCTCGTATGGTGCTTGGTCTTCATTACCCAAGTGATGTGATTGTCGGTGCGCTTATTGGCGCGGCGGTCGCGGGTATGATTATTTTTGTAGCGCCATTATTGAACATAGCCTTATAAGTATCGGTAATTTTTATCAGCTTAAGCTATCGATTAGGTTTGTGGATTTGCTAAAGTACACAGTTCGTGATTTAGCAGATTAAACAGATAGGAGCCGCTATGGGCTTACGTTGGACAGATACGATTGATATTGCCATTGAATTGTCAGAAGCACATCCAGAAGTTGATCCGCAATGGATTCGTTTTACCGATTTACATGCATGGGTGTGCGCATTACCAGACTTCAGCGATGACCCAAATAAATCGACAGAAGGATTGCTAGAAGGGATTCAAATGGCCTGGATAGACGAAGTTCGCTAAAAACAGTAGAAAAAATCGCAACTTTTACACATTCAAAGCTGATTATTGCCTATGACATCGGTATAATGCGGCAAATTTTTTAATGTTTAAATTTTAAAATAAAGGAGCCACTCATGGCTATTGAACGTACTTTGTCTATCGTAAAACCTGATGCAGTGTCTAAAAACCACATCGGTGATATTTTTGCTCGTTTTGAAAAAGCGGGTTTAAAAATTGTTGCGACTAAAATGAAACACCTTTCTCAAGCTGATGCTGAAGGTTTCTATGCTGAGCATAAAGAACGTGGTTTCTTTGGTGACTTAGTTGCATTCATGACTTCTGGTCCAGTTGTAGTATCTGTTCTTGAAGGCGAAAATGCAGTTCTTGCACACCGTGAAATCTTAGGCGCTACAAACCCTAAAGAAGCTGCTCCTGGCACTATCCGTGCTGACTTTGCTGTAAGCATCGACGAAAACGCTGCTCACGGTTCTGACTCAGTTGCTTCTGCAGAGCGTGAAATTGCTTACTTCTTTGCTGACAACGAGATCTGCCCACGCACTCGTTAATCGAAAGCATTCAAACCAGATAAGTGGTATACTACTTATCTGGTTTTTTTATTCTCTCAAGAGAATATTGTTTGATTCTTGAACAATATCTTCAGTTTTTTGACATGGTTTAGGTAAATACACATGAGTTCTGCAGAGGTCGTTTCATCTGAAAATCTTGATGGACAGCAGCAATCTTCGTCCAAGCTGGTAATTCCTGCTGCCGAAAATAAAGTGAATTTACTCGGCATGTCTCGTACTGAATTAGAAAAATTCTTTGAAGATATTGGCGAGAAAAAGTTTCGTGCCGGTCAGGTCATGAAATGGATACATCAATACTTCATTACTGATTTTGCTGAAATGACCAATATTTCAGGGAAATTGCGTGCGAAGCTTGAACAGATTTGTGAAATCAAAGCTCCTGAAGTGGTTCACCGTCATTATTCAAAAGATGGTACACGTAAGTGGGTTTTTCGTGTGGGCGATGGTGCAGGTTCTTTAGTTGAAACTGTATTAATTCCTGCCGAAGATAAAACAGGCTTGCGTAAGACGTTGTGTATTTCGTCACAAGTCGGTTGTGCATTAGACTGCTCATTTTGTTCAACAGGCAAACAAGGTTTCCAACGTGATTTAACACCAGATGAAATCATTGGACAACTTTGGATGGCTAACTATTCTTATATGGAAGAAGTGCCCGTTGCCGAGCGCGAGCGTTCAGTGACTAATGTCGTGATGATGGGTATGGGTGAACCATTGCTCAACTATGATGCCGTATTAAGCTCAATGCAGATTATGCTTGATGACTTTGCTTATGGCATGTCTAAGCGTCGTGTGACTTTATCAACATCAGGTGTTGTACCTAAAATTGATCAACTTGCAAAAGACATTGATGTTGCTTTAGCAATTTCTTTACATGCGCCAAACGATGAATTACGTAACGAATTAGTGCCAATTAATAAAAAATATCCATTGGCTCAGTTGATTGCAGCATGTCAGCGTTATATTGCCAAAGATGGTAATGAAAGTACGCGTAAACATGTGACTATTGAATATGTGATGTTAGAGGGTGTAAATGATCAGCCTGAACATGCACAGCAAATGATTAAATTATTAAAAAACCTACCAAGTAAAATTAATTTAATTCCATTTAACCCGTTCCCGCATGCACCATATGGTCGCTCAAGCCGAAATCGAATTATCTCGTTCCAAAAAACTTTGTCTGATGCTGGATTTGTGTGTACGATTCGTCAAACACGTGGTGATGATATTGATGCTGCATGTGGACAGTTAGTCGGTCAAGTTGCCGATAGAACTCGTCGTGCTGAACAGTGGCAGAAGAAAGTCACACAGCGTCAAGAGATTTTGCGTACACAGGGATAAAATTGAGGGCAGGCTTTGAGTACTCCAAAGTTAAAAACGGTATTATATATGGGGGTTGCAGTTGCATTTCTGGTAAGTGGTTGCCAGACAACGCATGTGCAAAAGAAAGACCCAGAAAAAGCGGTAAAAGTGCGTACACAACTTGCTGCTGAACATATCCGTTCGGGTGACTTGGATTCAGCAAAGCGAGCTCTTGATCAAGCTTTAAGTGTAGATAGCCGTGATGCAACGGCAAACATGATGATGGGCATTTTGCTACAGCAAGAAGGTAGTAAGCCGAACTTAGAAAAAGCAGAACATTACTTTAAACGAGCAATTTCATCTGAACCAGATAATGCTCAAGCACATAATAACTATGGTACGTACTTGTATCAAATGGAACGCTATAATGATGCGATCGAGCAATTTCGTATTGCTGGTACAACATTAGGTTATGACCAACGCTATCAGGCGTTAGAAAATCTAGGGCGTATTTATTTAAAATTGGGTGATGTTGCGAATGCTGAAAAAACATTCAAACAAGCACTCCTTGCTAACCGCGACTCTTATATTTCAATGTTAGAGTTAGCGGAAATTTTTTATTTGCAGCAGCAGATTCCGGCTGCTACACAAATGTATGAGCAATATGTTCATACAGTGGGGCAGAAAAATCAGGGTGCGAGAGCACTTTGGATTGGTGTAAGAGTGGCTCGAGCCAATGCGGATAAAATGGGAATGCAAGTGTTAGTAAACCAGTTACGTGCTTTGTTCCCGGAAAGTCCAGAATATCAACGTTATTTGCAATTACAGTATAGTACTGAGGCCGTATGGAAATAAATCCTAATTCACAGCAGCCAACTGGCTCAAGCTTACCGACTTCTGCTTTAGGAAATATTCAACGTCCTGGTGAGTATTTACGTCAAATTCGAGTTGCTCAGAATAAAGAGTTAGGGCAAGTTTCTTCAGATTTAAACATGCCGGTTAAGACTCTAACTGCTTTAGAGCAAGATGATTACAAGTCATTGCCAGAAGCGACTTTTATCAAGGGTTATTACCGTTCATATGCAAAATATTTAAATACAGATGCGACGGCAATTATTCAGCGCTTTGATGAAATTTATGCAAATGATACCGGGCTTTTACCAAACCATGCCTTAAACAACTCACCGATTAAAATCATGGGTAAACTCCCAGGTTCTAATAGTGACCGTAATAAGAAATGGTTGAAGCGAGCACTTCTTGCAATCGTGGTTATTGCTGTTGTGTCATTGATTGTCATGGGTATTCAAAAATGGACTTCTAAGAAAGAAGATGCTGATTTACCTAAAGTGAATCAATCTAGTGTTGAAGTTTTACCTATGAAAGGAAATGCCACTTCAACAGTGGGTGATCAATTGGTGCTAAACTTTAACCGTCCAACGTCTGTTCATATTGTTGATGCAACAGGTAAAGTTTTGGCGACAGGCCGTCAGTCATCAACTTTAAACTTAAATGGCGAGTCTCCATTTCAGATTCGTCTTGATGATGCAACTGCGGTGTCATTAAGTTTAAACCAAGAACAGATTTCATTGTCTCCATATACGGTAAACGGTAAAGCTGAATTCCGTTTATCCCGCTAATACCATGAGTTGAGCGATACAATGATAGAGAACCCAATTAAACGTCGACCAACACGCAAAATTCGTGTTGGGTCGGTGTATGTCGGTGGCGATGCACCTATTAGTGTGCAAAGTATGACAAACACTGAAACTTGCGATGTTGATGCAACCGTTGCTCAGATTGAGCGTTGCGTTGATGCAGGTGCTGATATTATGCGTGTTTCGGTCCCATCTATGGAGGCTGCTGAGGCATTTGGCGCAATTCGTAAGCGCGTTTCAGTACCATTAGTTGCCGATATTCATTTTGACCATAGAATTGCCTTAGCAGTTGCAGATTATGGTGCAGACTGTTTGCGTATTAATCCGGGTAATATCGGGTCAGACCAGAAAGTTCGTGAGGTCGTTGCTGCGGCACGTCATCATGGTATTTCAATGCGTATTGGTGTGAATGCGGGTTCTCTAGAAAAAGATTTACAGAAAAAATATGGCGAGCCTACTGGGCAAGCACTTCTTGAATCAGCTTTACGTCACATTGATATTTTAGATCGCCTTGATTTCCATGAGTTTAAAGTTAGTGTAAAAGCCTCAAATGTGTTTTTAACCATGGATGCTTACCGCTTGCTTTCTCAGCAAATTGATAATCCATTACACCTTGGTGTTACCGAAGCGGGTATTTACCGTACGGGTACTGTGAAATCAGCGATTGCCCTTGGCGGATTATTGATGGAAGGCATTGGCGATACGATGCGTATTTCGCTTGCTGCCGAACCAGAAGATGAAATCAAGATTGGTTTTGATATCTTAAAATCGCTTGGTCTACGCTCTAACGGGATTAACTTTATTGCTTGTCCGAGTTGTTCTCGCCAAGAGTTTAATGTTATTCAAGTGATGCAAGCTTTGGAAGAACGTTTAGAAGATATTCGTACTCCAATGGATGTGTCAGTGATTGGTTGTAAGGTAAATGGCCCGGGTGAAGCAAAAGAAGCCGATATCGGGGTTGTTGGGGCTGCGCCTCGCTCACTGGTTTATCGTAATGGTGAGAAAAGCCATTTAATCGATACCCATCAATTGGTTGATGAAATCGAAACAATGGTTCGTCAACGTGTCCAAGAGCTTGAAGAAGCTAAATCTAAAGAAATTATTCGTAGTTCATCATGAGTTCAATTGTCGCAATCAAAGGTTTTAATGACGTCTTGCCAACGCAAACAGTAGCGTGGAGACGTCTTGAGCAACATTTAGCATCGTTAATGGATGCTTATGGTTATCAACAAATTCGTTTACCAATCGTTGAACAAACGAGCTTGTTTAAACGCACTATTGGTGATGCTACCGATATTGTTGAAAAAGAAATGTATACCTTTTTCGATAAAGGTAACCCACCAGAGTCATTAACTTTACGTCCGGAAGGTACAGCTGGTTGTGTTCGTGCATTGGTTGAGCATAATTTGTTGCGCGGCGCTACGCCACGTGTGTGGTATATGGGACCTATGTTCCGTTATGAAAAACCACAAAAAGGGCGTTACCGTCAGTTCCACCAGTTTGGTGTAGAAACTTTCGGTGTTGCGACTCCTGACATTGATGCTGAATTAATTATGTTGACAGCTCGCTTATGGAAACGTATGGGCGTTGCTGATAAGGTTCAGCTTGAGTTGAATACTTTAGGTGAGGCTGATGAGCGTGCTGAATACCGCAATGCTTTAGTTGCATTCTTAAACGAACATAAAGATGCGTTGGATGAAGATTCTCAGCGTCGCTTAACAACAAATCCATTACGCATTTTAGATTCTAAAATTGAATCTACTCAGAAAATTCTGGAAAATGCGCCGAAATTGCATGATTTCTTAAAAGAAGAAAGTTTGGATCATTTTAAGCAGTTACAAGATTATTTGACTGCTGCTGGCATCCAGTTTGTAATTAACCAGAAGTTGGTACGTGGTCTGGACTATTACAACAAGACTGTTTTTGAATGGACGACTACAGCACTCGGTTCGCAAGGCACAGTATGTGCTGGTGGACGCTACGATGGTTTAGTTGGTCAATTAAAAGGTAAGCCAGATCAATCTGTACCAGCTGTTGGTTTTGCGATGGGTATGGAGCGTCTATTGCTTCTGCTTGAGCAAGTTGAACAAGCTGAAGTTATTCGCGATTGTGAAGTCTTTTTGGTTGCAGAACCTGCTTATCAAACAAATGCTTTGATTTTAGCGGAACAATTACGTGACCAGTTAGAAGCTGCAAATAGCAGTATTCGAATCAAAACAGGTTCACAAGGCAGCATGAAAAGCCAGATGAAAAAAGCTGATCAGGCTGGAGCAATCTTTGCTTTGATTTTAGGGGAACGAGAGTGGGAAGCGCAGCAGTTTGCTATTAAAGAGTTAGCAACAGCTGACCAGTCACAAGTCGCAATTGCTGACCTCGTACCATTTTTAATCCAAAAATTTACAAAATAAACTGAACATCTGGAAAAGGACAATCACATGAGCTTAAGTGATGAAGAACAATTCGACAGCTTAAAGTCGTTCGCCAAAAAATATGGTTCTGCCATGATTAGCGGAATTCTCATTGCGTTGATTGCCTTTTTTGGGTGGACATACTGGCAAAAAAAGAATCTGGCAACTAGTCAGGTAGAAACTGCAAAAGTACAGCAGTTAATGGATGAAGCAAATGCGAGTGCCGATAATCCGAATGCTTTAAGTTCAGTAACTGCATCAGCAGATAAAATTGTAAAAGATGATATCGACTCTGTTCAGGCCATACAGACTCAGTTTGTATTAGCAAAATTAGCCTATGAAAAACAAGATTATGCTGCTGCCGAAAAAGCCTTAAAGAAAGTTGAAAATTCAAAAGTTAAAGATGAAGGTTTGATTCAGGTTGTAAAATTGCGTTTAGCAGATGCACAATTGGCGCAAAACAAATATGATGAAGCACTAAAAACTCTGTCTGGTAACGTCGATCCTGCATTTAAAGCAACGGTAGAAGAGTTACGTGGTGATATCTTTGTTGCTAAGAAAGATGTTGATTCTGCTAAAAAAGCGTATCAGGCAGCTTGGAATTCGTTACTAGAACGTAAACAAGAGCGACAAATTTTACAAATTAAACTCGAAAGTGTTGGCGTTTTAGTTGAAGATCCACAGATTGAGCGCCCAATTTTGGAAACACAGGTGGAAGAGTCTTAATGAATCAGAAATTCAAACTGCCTTTGGCAATTGCAATCGCATCGGCTGTACTGGTGGGATGTTCTAGTAATAAAGTAAAAGAAGTTAAACCAAATCCTCTACCGAAATTGACCGAGTCGAAAAAGACCTTAACGCCAGTGTTTTCGCGTAGTGTTTCTTCTACTGATAAAGCTGATCCATTACGTTTGCAACTTGATGCAAACGATGGTGTGGTTTTCACGCTTGATCCAAAAGGTGAAATAGCTGCATATCGTGGTAAACAACGCATTTGGGAAAAGAAAGTCAGCAAATTAGGCTTGAGTTCTGGTGTTGAAGCTGCTGAAGGAATTGTTGTTGTTGGTAACAGTAAAGGTCAACTCTTTGCACTAGATCAGGCAACAGGCGAACAGAAGTGGACTGCACAGTTATCTGGCGCATTGTTAAGCCCGTCATTGGTTCAATCTGGACGTGTTATTACCATTGCGAATGATGGTACTGTATTTGCGCATGATGCTACTTCAGGCCAACAAGTTTGGGCTTATAAGTTACCGAATGTCCAATTTAGTTTGCGTGGTCAGGCATCACCAGTGAGCCTTGATCCTCGTACTGTATTAATTGCTTCTGCGAATGCATATGTTTATGCAATTGATACCATTAGTGGTATTCCGCGTTTCCAACGTCGTGTTGCGGTAAGTGAAGGTCGTTCTGATATTCAACGTTTAATTGATATCGATGGTGATCCTACTGTAGCTGGACAGTTTATGGTAACGACCAGTTTCCAAGGTCAAGTGACTGTAACCGATCTTGCTTCTCAACGTGTTGTTTGGAGTGAAGATTCGAGCAGTATTAAACGTCCAGAAGTTTATGACAATAAAGTATTTGTCTCTTCAACAGATGGTAAGTTAACAGCTTACGATTTAGCGTCTGGTGAAAAGATCTGGGAAAATGATAGTTTGTTAAACCGTCATTTAAGTAACCCAGTTGTGTTAGGACAAGATCTTGTTGTAGGTGATTTAGATGGCGTATTACATCTTGTTGAACCAACAACAGGTAAGTTAATTGGTCGTTCAAAAACAAGTGGTGAAGTTAACACATTGCGTGTTATCGAGAATCAACTTTATGTTTCGACCCGAAAAGGCGATTTAAGTATTTGGCAGAATCGTTAATTTCGTTCGCTTGTGCTAAAATAAGCGCTTAACAAATTATGCTGTTAAAAATATCGGGGTGTTTGAATTAAATCAGTTCAAAGCCCCGTCTTTTATTATGGTCATCTCTGACCTTAAAATATATCTCCTGTACTGTTTTTAATGCTCATGCCATGAGATATGGCTGGTCTTGAATTAAGGTTATTGTATGAAACCCGTTATTGCGCTCATTGGTCGTCCGAATGTCGGAAAATCAACGTTATTTAACCAGATTACCAAGAGTCGTGATGCACTTGTAGCCGACTTCGCGGGCCTGACTCGTGACCGTAAATATGGTGATGCGACTTATCAGAATAAGTCTTTCATTGTCGTTGATACTGGCGGTATTGGTGAAAATGAGGGCGGTATTGATAACTACATGGCCGAGCAGTCAAAAACAGCAATCAATGAAGCAGATATCATTATTTTTGTGGTTGATGCTCGTGCTGGTTTATTGGCTTCAGATGAGCAAATTGCCCGCGAACTACGTACTTTAGGCAAGAAAATTTATCTTGTTGCGAACAAGGTAGATGGCGTTCATGCAGAAGCGGCTTTGGTTGAATTCTACAAGCTTGGTATGGGTGAGCCTTTACAAGTTGCTGCCAGCCATGGTCGGGGCGTGCAGCAAATGCTTGAAGATGTTCTTGAGAATGTTCCTGAAGATGAAAGTGAAGAAGAACATGACAAAGCAACAGGTTTACGTTTAGCTATTATTGGCCGTCCAAACGTTGGTAAATCTACCTTGGTCAATCGATTACTTGGCGAAGATCGTGTAGTAGCATTTGACCAACCTGGTACAACCCGCGATTCGATTTATATTCCTTTTGAACGTGATGGCCGTCAATACACATTAATTGACACAGCTGGTGTGCGTCGTAAGGGTAAAGTAGAAGAAATGATTGAGAAATTCTCAATTGTGAAAACGCTACAAGCAATTAAAGATGCACATGTGGTTGTGGTAGTTCTCGATGCTCGTGAAGGGGTTGTTGAGCAAGATTTACATTTAATTGGTTATGCGCTTGAAGCTGGGCGTGCCATGATGATCGCCATTAATAAATGGGATAACATGACCGAATATGATCGCAAACAATGTAAATTGGATGTTGATCGTCGTTTTGACTTTATTCCATGGGCGAAAGTACACCTTATTTCTGCATTGCATGGTACGGGTGTAGGGGATATGTACCCAACTATTCACCGTGCTTATGATTCATCGCATTTAAAAGTTTCACCTGCGAAATTAACCCAAATTTTGAATGATGCTACAGATGCCCATCAACCGCCAATGGTGAGTGGAAAACGTATTAAAATGCGTTACGCGCATATGGGTGGACAAAACCCACCAACAATTGTGATCCATGGTAATAAGGTTGATAAGACTCCTGCGGATTATCGCCGTTACTTAGAAAACGTGTTCCGTAAAGTATATAAACTTGAAGGTACACCAGTTCGTATTGACTTTAAAACTTCTGAAAACCCGTTTGAAGGTCGTAAGAGTCAAATTGATGAACGTACTGCTGCGCGTCGTCGTCGCTACATTCAGAAATTTAAAAAAGCAGAGAAAAAATTTAATCGTTAAGCTTTTTAACGTTCAAAAACCCAAAGTTTTCTTTGGGTTTTTTATTGCAAATAAATGAGCACATGCCAAGAGTTATGAAAAAGTGTGAGTATTAAACGTAATTTTTTGTAAATTTTATAACGAATGCTATAATCAGCATCTTTATAAAATAATTTATATTTCGACAGAATAACGCGGCTTAGGGTTCATTTTTTAGCATGGTAACATTACATCTTGCTCAGCTTATATTTACACATGCTCAGCCCTCCTACGCAGCTCTCGACTGCATCCCCGCGATGCAGCGTAGACGGTTATCGCCTTTAGCTAAACTTGCTTTAAATAGCGCGATCGGTGCATTAGATGGTAATAAAGCCGATTATATTGTTTGGGTGTCAAAATATGGTGATGAGGCCAAAACTTTAAATATCTTAAAAGATGTTTTAAATGAACAAACTCCATCGCCTACACAATTTTCAACGTCTGTTCATAATGCAATTTCCGGACTTTATTCTATTTTATGTCAGGATGATACTCCTTCTACAAGCTTAAGCTGTTCATGGACTGAAAGTTTGATTGAGGCGTATGCACTTTTAATGTCAATGACTGATATCAAACGGGTCTTAGTCGTTGCTTATGATGAGCCATTACCTAATATTTATGCTGAGGCAGTCGATTTTTCTGCCTATGCAATGGCTACCGTCGTTACTCTAGAGCAACCTAATTTACAAATTACTGCGTGGATGCATACAGATGAAGCAGATGCTCCTGCTTTTGCTCATTTTTGGCAGGATGCTGACCAGTTAACATCTGCATTTGGGTGGAACAAATGCTAAATCTTAAAAACCTCAAGCAAAAAAGTAATTATTGCTGGCGTGTGGCTGCTACTGGTTTTAGTTTTGCCAGTTTTGGGCTGGGTGGTATGGCCATTGCCTCAGTGATTGCACCAGTACTAAATGCGACAACCTCTGATTCTGAAGAGCGTCAGCAGCGTGCACAAAATGTGATTAAACATAGTTTTAAAGGCTTTACCGAAATGATGGTCAAACTTGGCATCATGACTTATTCGGTAGAAGGCTTGGAAAAGCTACAAAATAGTCGTCAAGAGTTGGTGATTGCCAATCATCCGACTTTGATTGATGTTGTAGTACTAATTGGTATGATGCAGCAGGCTAATTGCGTTGTGAAGCAGTCTCTTTGGTCGAACCCATTTACCAAAGGACCTGTACAAAGCGCAGGCTATATTTTAAATGCAGGTTCTCAGCAGTTTGTTGAAGACTGTGTAAAGCGCCTAAAAGAAAACAATGCGGCTTCTCTTTTAATTTTTCCGGAAGGAACGCGCACTGAAAAAGGGATGACCCTCAACGAATTTCAGCGAGGCGCAGCCAATATTGCCATTCGCGCAAATGTACCAATTCGTCCAGTAATTATTACCTGCACACCATCCACATTAACTAAGAATGAAAAATGGTACCACGTACCATCTCAACCATTTCATATCGAGGTCAAGGTTTTAGATGCAGTGCAAGTATCAGATTTGTTAGACGATTTAACAGTAGGACCTAAACAAGTTCGTCAGTTAAGTCGTAGTTTTTATAAAATTTTTGATGAAGAGTTATCTTGAAATGAGCAATCTTGCTGATGAACTAAAGCAAATGATTATTGATGTTTTGGCACTTGAAGATATCACTATTGCGGATATTGATACAGAAGCGCCACTATTTGGAGAAGGTTTAGGATTAGACTCGATTGATGCACTTGAGTTGGGACTAGCTTTGAAAAAGCGTTACAACATTCATTTAAATGCAGAGTCGGATGAAACCAAACAGCATTTTAAATCAATCCAGAGTTTGGTTGCTTTAGTTGAAGCACAACAGAAGTCATAAGGAGCGTGATGATGTTATCTCAAGAGCAAGTATTAACTAAACTCCGTGAATGGATGGAAGATTTGTTTGAAATTGAACCGGAGTCTGTTCAACTCGATTCGAACCTTTATTCAGACCTTGATGTCGACAGTATTGATGCAGTTGACTTAGTTGTAAAAATTAAAGAGTTAACAGGTAAGCAAGTAAAGCCTGAAGACTTTAAAAATGTGAGAACCATACTGGATGTTGTGACGGTTATTCAGAACATGACTGCTGAATGAAGTTTATTCTTAAAGGGATAATAGCAGCACTGTTTGTGCTGTATCCCTTTATTGTGGGTTGGAGTTTGACACACGGTCAATTCATTTGGGTAAGCCTATTACTCATCGGGTTGGGTGTCGTCAGACTTTTTGGTAAAGGTAACTCTTTATTATGGCCTTTAACCAGTTTTGCTATTGTTTGTGGCGGTCTGAGCTTATTGTCACACAATCATGCGTGGTTAAAGTTATATCCAGTCGGTATGAGTTTAGGCGCATTAATTATTTTTTCGCTGACACTTATTAAGCCGCCGTCTATGATTGAGCGCTTTGCCCGACTCGTTGAACCTGATTTACCTGATTCTGGGGTGCAGTGGACCAGACAGGTGACTAAAGTTTGGTGTGTTTTCTTTTTTTGTAATGCACTGATTGCTTTAAGCACTGTGCTTTTTACCTCAACTCAGGTTTGGGTCATTTATAATGGCTTTATTTCTTATGTGCTGATGGGCATTTTGTTCCTTGGTGAATTTATTTTGCGTAAGCGACATCAGCGTTTACATTCTTCAAATCATTAATTAAAAACTATGTATTGCCATTTTCAGAAATTCATCGATTCAGCTCAGCCACTTTGTATAGACGATGCTCTGCACTCGACCAGTTTTAATTACTTTTGGCAGGATGTGGCCTTACAAGCTACTGCAATTGCTCAAATGGAAAATCTAACTTGGGCTTTATGGGAAGCGGATAGCTATGAATTTCTGGTTTTATTCTTTGCTGCTTTGCTAGCGAAAAAACAAGTACTTTTACCACCCAATAGAGTGCGTGAATTAGAACAGGATTTTGCAGCACAGCAGGTTTATTTTTTAAAGCGCCAAAATACTGAAAAAGTTGTTCCTTCATCTTTAACCTTAGACGATGCTTTTTTAGAGCAGGCGCAACTCTATTTTTATACATCAGGTTCAACTGGTGAACCTAAAAAAATTCCAAGGACACTCAAACAATTACTCAACGAAGTCCAAGGGTTAAGTCAAAGCTTTAGTTTTGATGAACATGCAATTGCGATTGCAACGGTTAGTCATCAACATATTTATGGATTACTGTTTAAATTACTGCTACCACTTGCTACTGGTCGAAGTTTTTATGTGCCTCAAATGGCATTCCCAGAAGATGTGGTACAAGCTCAAAAACAATTAGAAACACTGAGTTTAAGTAATTATTTGATCTCAAGTCCTGCATTATTAAAACGTTGGACAACTGATGTCGTTTTGCAACACTGTCAAATGGTCTTTAGTTCTGGTGGCAAGCTAGAAAGTGGTGTTCGCCCTTTCTTAAATCGTCCGATTGTTGAAGTTTTGGGAAGTTCGGAAACTGGTGGTATTGCCCATCGTGCTAAAGATGAAGATGCTTGGATTGCATTTAGTAATGTGGCTATTCGGATTGAAGACCAACAGCTTATGGTCAAGAGTAATCACGCCTTTGAGAATGATTGGATTAGCACAGGTGATAGCGCCGCATGGACAGATGCAACAAGTCAGACCTTTAAGTTAATGGGGCGTACAGATCGAATTGTAAAACTTGAAGAAAAGCGCTTGAGTCTAGACGCGATTGAGCAAAGTATTCAGGCTCTAGATGGCATAAAACACTGTCATGTATTGGTACTTGAACATGAGCAACGTCAAATATTGGGTTGTATTGTTGTTCTGACAGAACAAGCTCGTGAGCAGTTACAACAGCAAGGTAAGTCCGCTTTTGTCAGCCATTTAAAACAACAATTAAAAGACAGCTTGGAAACGATCGCGATTCCTCGTCAATGGCGTTTCCTCAGTCAGCTACCACAAAACACTCAGTCCAAACTCAATAAAAACTATTTGAAAACTCTATTTAAGCCTATGTTACAACCCGTGGTGCTATCACACTCTCAAAATTCAGATGACTACATTTGGGAGTTGGAATTTCCACCTGAATTAGCATGTTTTAAAGGGCATTTCCCAACACAACCCATTTATCCTGGGGTTGGGCAAATAGGCTTTTTACAACATTTTGCTAAATCAATTTGGTCTGATTTGAGCTGGTGTCAGGGATATGAGCAGTTAAAATTTCAAAACCTGATTCGTCCTTATGCCGTGGTACAACTCAAGCTTGCTCGAAAAGAGCATAAAGTGAGTTTTGAACTACGTGATTCAGAACAGATTCTGGCTTCAGGGCGATTATTATTTGCCTTGCAAACAGAAGTAGAGGATTAAAAATGCAGTCCAATTACGGCTTTGTTGTTCCGGTTTATAATCATCCACATTATTTAGCAGATTTGATTTCTTATCTGGACAGTTTTCATCTACCGATTGTGTTGGTCAATGATGGTAGTGATGATGCGTGTAGCCAAATTTTAAAAGGATTAGCAGAGCAATATTCTCAAATTCATCTTATTGAACATGATGTGAATAAGGGTAAGGGACAAGCCGTAATGACTGGTTTACGTGCAGCCTATGAGCTTGGTTTAAGCCATGCATTACAACTCGATTCAGATGGACAACACTGCTGGGATGACATTCCAAAATTTATTGAGCAGTCTCGACAACATCCAGATGCAATGGTAATTGGTCAGCCGTACTTTGATGAATCTATTCCTAAAAAACGGTTGTATGGTCGTTACATCACCCATTTTTGGGTGTGGTTAAACAGTTTGTCTTTTGAAATTAAAGACAGCATGTGTGGGTTTCGCGTGTATCCGCTTGAGAGCACGATAAAGGTTTTAAATAGTGCTAAATTTCAGCCACGTATGGGTTTTGATAGTGAAATTTTAGTACGTTTAAAATGGGAAAATACCCCTTTTATTAATGTACCAACACCTGTGGTTTATCCAGAGCAGGGAATTTCTCATTTTCATGCTTGGCGAGATAACTTAGGGCTAAGCAAAGCGCATGCAACTTTGTTTATGGGCATGCTGATTCGCTTACCGAAGCTGTTAAAGCAAAAGCTACAAGGTTAATTATGACAGATTCAGCTTCACCAAAATGGAACGACATTAAAGAGCGAGGCGGTATGTTGCCCCTTATGCTGATGTTGTGGTTTTACCGTTTTGGTGGACGTTGGTTATGCAAGTTGGTGATGTATTTTGTCATTATGTGGTATTGGTTATTTGCAGCCACAGCAAGACAGGCTTCTTTACTCTATTTACAAAAACTGCATCATTTTGCTGGATCACAGTCGCCGTTTAACCATCAACCAAATTGGACAAATAGCTACGCGCATTTCATGCAATTTGGGGAATGTATTTTAGATAAGATTGAGGGCTGGTTGGGTAATATTCCCGAGCAGGAATTACAAGTTTTTGGACATGAAAACTTCTCTCAGCATTATCAAAAAGGTGCTCTGATTATTGTCTCTCACTTTGGCAATATTGAATTGCTTCGCGCCATTAAGTCAGAGCATCCGCAGAAAATTAATGTGCTGGTTTACCAAAAGCACGCGACAAAATTTAATGAGTTTTTGAAAAAAATAAATGATAAGGCGGATGTGTGTCTTTTATCAGTTGATGAGCTGGGTATTGAAACTGCAATGTTGCTGCAAGAAAAAATGCAGCAAGGCGAGTGGGTCATTGTGGCGGCAGATCGAGTACCTGTGCAGTCAGATCGTGTACAGCATGTTGATTTTTTAGGGGAGTCAGCAGCTTTCCCACAAGGGGCTTGGATTTTAGCAAATTTACTCAAAGTGCCTGTTATTGCGGTGTTTTGCTATCGAGTGCAACAGCAGTTTCAAGTGCATATTCATTCAATTGCTGAACAGATCAATTTACCCCGTGCTCACCGTATTGAAAGTATGCAAACCATCACTAAAACGTACGTTGCCGTACTGGAACAGCATTGTCTGCGTGCCCCTTATCAATGGTTTAATTTTTATAATTTTTGGACGAAATAACATGCGTGTGTTAACCGTAGGTGAACAACCACTGAGTATTGAAGATGTCGTTTCTGTAGCCAGAGGCGAATGTCAGGTTGCTTTACCAGAAACGTCTGAGTGGCGTGAACTGATTCAAAAAGGCGCTGATTTTCTCGATCAGCTCCTTGAAGAAGAAGGGGTTATCTACGGTGTGACCACGGGGTATGGTGACTCATGTTTGGTTGAAGTGCCATTACATCAGGTTAATGAACTACCGCTACATCTTTCACGCTTTCATGGTTGTGGTTTAGGTGAAAATTTAGATGTCATCACTGCACGTGCAGTAGTCGTGACACGTTTATGTTCATTGGCTCGCGGTTATTCAGGCGTGTCGATCGCTTTGCTGGAACGCTTAGTTTGGTTGCTGAATGAAAATGTAATTCCAGTCATTCCATCTGAAGGTTCAGTCGGAGCAAGTGGTGACTTAACGCCGTTGTCTTACATTGCGGGAACTTTAGTCGGTGAGCGTGACGTCTATGTCGATGGGCAAATTGTTCCTATTGCTCAAGTCTATACTGAAAAGAATATGCAGCCTTTAACGCTTAGACCTAAAGAAGGTTTGGCGCTCATGAACGGCACAGCGGTGATGACGGCGATTGCTTGTTTAAATTATAAAAAAGCAGAGCAAATTGCACTTGCAAGTACTCTAATTACCGCTCTAAATGTATTGGCCTTGGAAGGTAATCCTAGTCATTTTGATGAAGTGCTGTTTGCACAAAAACCCCATCCGGGACAACAGCAAATTGCCAAGCAATTACGTGACTGGCTGAACAGTGAAGTACAAACGGCACATCAAAGTCCACGCTTGCAAGACCGTTATTCGTTGCGCTGTGCACCACACATTATTGGTGTGTTTGAAGACTCAAAAGTATGGTTACGTCAGTTTATTGAAAATGAACTGAATTCAAGTAACGACAATCCATTGATTGATCCAGTCGGTATGCGTGTATTGCATGGCGGTCATTTTTACGGTGGACACATTGCACAAGCAATGGATAGCTTAAAAATTATGATTGCCAATATTGCTGATCTGATGGATAGACAGATTGCACAGCTAGTCGATCATAAAATGAATCATGGTTTACCACGTAATTTAACAGGTGCAACAGCAGAGCGTTTGCCGCTGAATCATGGTTTTAAAGCGGTACAAATCGGAGTATCGGCGTGGACGGCTGAAGCCTTAAAAAACACTTTGGCAGCTTCAATTTTTTCACGTTCGACCGAATGTCATAACCAAGACAAAGTGAGTATGGGAACCATCGCCGCGCGTGATGCGAGCCGCGTAATTACCTTAACACAGCAAGTCATTGCAGCGCTGTGCTGCGCAAGTGTGCAGGCGATTCATCTGAAAGGTTTAACCACACAGTTAAGTCCAACATTGCAAACGTTTATGCAATGGACCTTACAAAGCTTTGCATTTGTCGAAGAAGACCGACCATTACAAACCGAATTACAACAGATTATTGATCGTTTAGACCAACTTGAATTGTTTAATCAACCAGAATTTATGGGATAAGGTGAGCCAATGCATGCAGATGTAATCATTGAAATTCCATTTCATGATGTCGATACCATGAATGTGGTTTGGCATGGACACTATTTAAAATATTTTGAGATTGCTCGCTGTAAATTGCTCGATCAATTTCATTACAACTATATGCAGATGAAAGAATCAGGCTATGCATGGCCTGTGATTGAAAGCCATGTTCGCTATGCATACGGTATTGAGTTTGAACAAAAGATCCGGGTTAGAGCCATTTTAAAAGAATGGGAAAACCGTTTGAAAATTGATTATTTGATTTTTGATGCTGAGTCAGGAAAACGTTTAACCAAGGGTTATACCACACAGGTAGCGGTGAATATTGAAGCCCGTGAAATGTGTTTTCAATCGCCACAGGTTTTGTTTGATCGCTTGAATGCATGGTCTGAGTTTCAACCGAAGAGGAATGCGTGATGTCTCAATTCATCAAAACTTTAGGTTTAGGTGCTGCTGTTTGGATGAGCAGTTTAAGTGCGGTCTATGCAGCGCCCACACAGATCACTCAAATTTTTCAGCAACTATCACAGTCTCCTACGGTTCGTGCTGATTTTGAACAGCAAAAAAAATTGCCGTCGTTGAATAAAACTTTTGTATCGAATGGCTCTTTGTTGTTCTCAAAATCTTATGGTGTAGCGTGGCAAATCAAACGACCTGTGCAAGCAGATTTGATTGTTACCCCAACCAAATTGGTACAGAAAACTCAGCGTACATTTAGCCAAATACAAGTTGATCAATCGCCATATAGTTCGGTCGCGACTTTATTCTTACAGCTCATGTCTGGTAATGAACAGGCCTTAGCAAAGAATTTTAATGTGGTAAGTGCGAATTATAGTCCAGCGGGTTGGAGTATGAGCCTAACTCCGAAAAGTAGCTTGTTTAAAAAGTTATTTGTGCGTGTTGATGCTCAAGGTCAACAGTACGTTAACCAAATCGTGATTACCGAGAAAGCGAATAATTTAACGACTATTCGCTTTAGTCACCAGACTTCTCAACCGACGACTCTAACGGCTGCTGAGCATGCGATTTTCCAACTGGCAAAATAAGTTCACCGCGCTTTGGTTAATTGCTCTGCTACTGATCGCGGTGGGGCTTGGCGTGACGTGGCTGAATAAAGATATTCATATTCAAACCAATATTTTTGCGTTATTGCCTAAAGTTCAGCAAGACCCAGAACTTGCACGTACTCAGCAGTACATGAATGAGCAACTCAACAATAAAGTATTTGTGGTGGTAGATGCCAAAGATGAAGCTGCGATACAACAAGCGACTCATTTCTTAACAGCGCAGGCCAAACAAAGCCAGTTGTGGCAACCGCTGAAGCCACAACTTGATTTTGATCAATTTGCAAAACAGCTGTATCAACATCGAGCAGGATTGTTGAGTGCTCAAGATCAAGCCTTATTGAAAAAAAAGGATTATGCTGCGCTGACTGAACAAAGTTTGATGCAGATGATGAGTCCAGGCATGCCTGTCACTGCTGAATCACTTAAGCAAGACCCGCTATTATTGTTCCCTCGTTATGCCATGCAGTTGGCAACGCCATCACAACAAGATATTGAAATGGAGCAGGGTTTTGCCACAATTCATCATGAGCAAGGTATCTCTCGGCTTTTCGTATTACAGTTGACGCAAAGCCCATACAATATTGATTACCAAGAACAGACCTCTACTTGGATTGAGCAAACTAAGCAAAAGTTAGCTGCAATGGGATTAAAATCTCATTGGACTGGAACTATTTTATTTTCAAATTTTGGGACGCAATCGGCTAAACAGGAAATCTCAACCATTGGTGTTGGTTCGACATTGGGCTTAATTTTTCTGGTTTGGTTCGGCTTTCGCTCACTGCGACCTTTGGCGACCGAGTTTATTGCAGTTTCGACTGGAAGCTTTGTAGCATTTGCGGTCACACATTGGGTGTTTGGTGAAATTCACCTGATGACATTAGTGTTTGGTGCAAGTCTGATTGGTGTCTGTGTCGACTTTTCATTTTATTTTATGGCGATGCAATCGCAGCATAGAAAGCTTGGTGGTTTTCAAATTCTAAAACCGCTATTACCAAGTTTGTTTATGGGCTTAATGACCACATTGGTTGCTTACATCTTTTTGAGTTTTACTCCGTTTCCTGGGTTTAAGCAGATTGCAGTCTTTTCAATTGTAGGATTAACTGCGGCGTGGATCAGTAGTGTTCTGCTATTACCAAGATTACCCGCACTCAATGCCCAGCCAGCAATAAAAGCACTGTCATGGATTGGACACGCACGGTTATGGTTTCAGCAACGAACCACAGTCCGTTATAGCTTGATTGCAATCATTTTAGCAGTAGGTACGGCGAGTCTTTTCTATCTTAAAAGTAACGATGATATTCGTAATTTACAAGGTATGGACGCGAGCTTAAAACAGCAAGACCAAGCGGTTCGTGAGCAATTTGGCCAGCAACAAAGTAGTGATTATTTTGTGGTGCGTGCAGCATCGGCAAATGAAATGCAGCAACAAGAGCAGCAACTGATTGGAAATTTGCAACAGTTACAGTCACAAGGGAAAATCAGTGCATTTCAAGCTTTGGGACAATGGATTCCACCATTGGCAGACCAGCAAAATAATCTACAACTATTAAGAAATATTCCAAAAGCGACTTTGCAGCAGTATGCACAAAGCATGGGGCTAAATGTTAATGATGTTTTACAGTGGCAACAGCAACTGGCGACACAACCGTTATTAGATTTTTCTGTATTTAAAGATCACCCATTAGCTTTTTTACAGCCTCAAACCAATGAACGATTAGTGATGGTGACAGGGGCAAAACAGCCTGAAGTGTTAAAGCAGCTTCAGAATGAGCATATACATTTCCAACAACCGATTACCGAAATGTCGCAAATGTTTGCTGAACATCGAGTACAGGCTCAACATCTTCTGATTTATGCCTTAATTGGTCTGGCAGTTGGTTTGGCGCTTATTTATGGATTAAGTTCGATTGTGCCTTTGGTCTTGCCAGTCAGCTTGGCATTACTGAGCACTTTTGCGATTCAGGCATGGTTAGGTGTCGAGATTAACCTATTTAGTATTATGGCGACTTTCCTGATTATTGGGATTGGTGTCGACTATGCAATTTTCTACCGACATGGACATGATCACCCACAAGTAGTTGGAATGGCATTATTTTTATGTATGATGTCGACCTTACTTGGCTTTGGATTACTTTCATTTAGCCATACTTATGCAATTCATTGTTTTGGTTTAACTGTTTTATTCGGGGTTATTTTCTCGTTTATCTATGCGACTTTATTAACCCCCGCAGATGAAAAACATATTGTAAATTTACAAGACCATTCATAATTTGAATAAATTAAAAAGGAAGTTGTGCTATGAGCACTATAGAAAAAATTGACGTCGTAATTATTGGGGCTGGGCCATCAGGTAGTTCTGCTGCTGCACTTCTTCGAAAAAAGGGCTATACCGTTACGGTCATTGAAAAACAGCATTTCCCTCGTTTTTCGATTGGTGAGTCATTGCTACCGCAGTCTATGGCATTTTTAGAAGAGGCTGGTTTATTAGAAACAGTCAGTGAGCATGTTGAGCAATATGCTTTTCAATTTAAAAATGGGGCAGCTTTTCTACGTGGCAAACAGCGTAGTTTTTATGACTTTACAGAAAAATTTACGGATGGTCCGGGAACAACTTGGCAAGTTCGCCGTGCAGATTTTGACAACCTGCTAGCAAAACAGGCTCAAGTTTATGGCGCAGACATACGCTTTGGACATGAAGTTTTAGATGTTGATGTTGCATCTGAACAGTCTGTACTTACAGTAATCGATGAAGAACAACAGCGTTATCAGATTCAAACTAAATTCTTGTTAGATGCGAGTGGCTTTGGACGAATTTTGCCAAAGTTATTAGATTTAGAGAGCCCATCAAATTTTCCGGTACGACGTGCACTGTTTACCCATATTGAAGATGGTATTACAGATGACCCAGAATTTGATCGTAATAAAATTTTAATTACTGTCCATGAAAAAGATCACCGTGCATGGTATTGGTTAATTCCATTTGCTGATGGGCGTGCTTCTTTCGGTGTCGTTGCAGAACAAGAATTTTTTGACAAATACACGGTCGAAAATGCTGAAGATAATGAACCAGAGGCAATGTTTAAGCGTATTTTGGCTGATGAATCAAGCTTGTCAGATGTCTTGCGCCATGCAAAGTTTGATACACCAGTGCGTACTTTGGTGGGCTACTCAGCGAATGTAAAACACTTGGCAGACCGCAACTATGCGCTATTAGGTAATGCGGGTGAGTTTCTTGATCCAGTCTTTTCATCAGGTGTGACGATTGCTCTTAAATCTTCAAGTTTGGCGGTTCCTTTGGTTGAGCGAGTTTTGCAAGGTCAGCAAGTCGACTGGTTAGAAGAATATGAAAAACCATTACGCCGCGGCATTCAGGTATTTCGTGCCTATGTTGAGTCATGGTACGAAGGCGAGTTCCAAGATGTGGTGTTCTCACAAAATCAGAATGAAGGTATTCGCCGTATGATTTCTTCATTATTGGCTGGTTATGCGTGGGATGAAAAAAATCCGATTCATAAAAATGCTAAACGTAGACTCAACACTTTGGCAGAATATTGTCGTGAAGGCTTGGCGCAAGAACAGGTACTTGAGGGATAACCATGCAACGCAAATGGGCAACGATATTACTCAGTAGCTTTATATTTTTAAATGGTTGTCAGGTCATGCCACATGCCAAAGGGCTGCAAAGTCCTCTATGGCAGGCTCAGACTTATCAAAGGCAAGATCAAGTTGAAGTTCAGTGGAAGCAGCAAAGTTTTAGCTTCTTGTTATATCAACAGCAAAAGGGTGCTGTACTGGATATGGTCGCTTTGAGCCTAACAGGCCAGCAATTATTTAAGCTACAGTTTGATGGGCATCGGGTTCATGTTGAACAACGTATTGATCAAATGCGTTTATTGCCTTTTGAGTTTGTGGTGCGTGACCTTTTGTTTGCGACATACCCTCAGTTTTCGCATTTAGGGCAGCAAGCTGTAGAGATGAAACAACAAGCAGACAAGCAGGTTGTTTATATTGAAAAGCAACCTGTGTTGCAGCTTGAACAGGGACAAGGAAGCATTGAATTGATTAATGAACAAGTCCCTTATACCATGACGCTGAGTTCGATTGAGAACACCTTGCAAACAGAAGAAAGTTCTACGCCATGAAACATTTACCTTCAGCAAATGCAGCTCCAATGGCAGTAGGCATACAATTTAGTGTTGGTTTATCTGCATTAGGCTGCGAACTTAATCAAATTAAACAAGCATTACAACAGCCTCAGCAAACCTTAACTTTACGTAATGATCTAATCGCTGATCATGATGTTTGGGTGGGACAATATACGCATCCATTATGTTCGAGCGTACCTGATGCTTTACAGTCTGTAGATTCACGTAATCTACGCTTTGCCTTAACCGCATTATCTAAAATTGAAACAGAGTTAAAAGGCTATACAGCATCCTTTGAAAATAAACGTTTAGCCATTGTGGTAGGCACATCTACCTCTGGTATTGCAGATAATGAATTATTACTTAAGCAATATTTTCAAGGGCAAACAGATCTATCGATATCACACTATCCCCAAGAAATGAGCTGTTTAGGGAAAGCATTACAGCAGTACTTAGGATGGGAAGGGCCAGCATATACGATTTCGACAGCTTGTTCTTCAAGCGCTAAAGCATTAGCTGCAGGGCAGAGATTACTTCACGCAGATTTAGCAGATGTTGTGCTGGTTGGTGGTGTCGATACCTTGTGCAAGTTGACCCTAAATGGGTTTAATAGCCTAGAAAGTTTATCTGAACATATTTGCCAACCCTGCGGTCTAAACCGTGATGGTATTAATATTGGTGAAGCCGCTGCGTTTTTTGTACTAAGTAAAGAACAAGCACCTGTCATGTTAATGGGGGCGGGTGAGTCCATGGATGCATGGCACATTTCAGCCCCGCACCCTGAAGGCAAAGGTGCCGCTTTAGCTATGCAACGTGCATTAGATATGGCACATATTTCCGCTCAAGAGGTGGGTTATATCAATTTGCATGGAACAGCAACTCCACAAAATGACGCAATGGAAATTAAGGCTGTAAGACAAGTTTTTAGGGATTACCCAGTGGCTTTAAGTAGTACAAAACATAAAACGGGACATTGTCTCGGTGCTGCTGGTGCCATAGAAGCTTTTATTTGTGAGCAAGTTTTAAAAGATCAAAATTGGTTGCCTTTACATCAAAGTGTTGAGGTCGACCTAGATTTGGCTGACCAAAACTATGTGCAAAATGCCGAACTAAAACAGCCCATCCGCTATGTCATGAGTAATTCTTTCGCTTTTGGGGGAAGTAATATTAGTCTTGTTTTTGGAGTGAAGCCCTAGTGAAACTAGATGCAATTCAATATATTCCTCATGAGCAACCGATGGTATTTATCGACCATTTAACTGAGGTTGCAGAAGGGCGGGCGCAAGCAGAACTCACGATTACGCCAGAGCTGATGTTTTGTGAAGCAGAAGGTTTGCCGACATGGGCAAGCATTGAAATTATGGCACAAACGATTAGTGCTTATTCAGGCTGGCAAGGTCAGCAGTCAAAACAAGCGCCAAAAGTCGGTTTTTTATTGGGAACGCGTAAGTTAAATCTACCGATTCCTTATTTCGCCTTGGGTTCTCGATTGATCATTCAAATAGAACAACAATATTTTCATGAAGGCCTTGGGCAATTTTCCTGTGAAATTCAATATGCTGAGCACTGCATTCAGGCAACGTTAAGTGTATTTGAACCAACAGAATCACCATTTGAATAACCACAAAGAATTAGGAATACATTGTGACAAGACGAATTTTAGTAACAGGTTCAAGTCGAGGAATTGGGAAAGCGATTGCATTACAACTAGCAAAGGCTGGTTTTGATGTGACCGTACATGCACGTTCGCGTCAGGCAGAGGCTGAGCAAGTCGTACAAGAGATTCAAGCATTAGGACAAAATAGCCATTATCTAATGTTTGATGTAAATGAACGCCAAACTGTTCAACAGATTCTAGAACAAGATGTAGAGCAGCATGGCGCTTTCTATGGCGTTGTATTGAATGCAGGTCTTACTCATGATGGAGCTTTTCCTGCACTCACCGATCAAGATTGGGATGAAGTTATTTCAACGTCCCTAGACGGTTTTTATAACGTATTAAAACCATTAGTTATGCCAATGATTCATTTACGTAAAGGTGGCCGTATCGTCACGTTATCTTCGGTTTCTGGGATTATGGGTAACCGTGGTCAGGTTAACTATAGTGCTGCAAAAGCAGGATTGATTGGTGCGACCAAGGCTTTGGCCCTCGAATTAGCGAAGCGAAAAATTACTGTTAACTGTGTTGCACCAGGGTTGATCGAAACTGAAATGGTGACAGATGAAGTCAAAGAACATGCGCTTAAAATGATTCCGTTGCAACGCATGGGGCAGGTCGATGAAGTGGCGAGCGTAGTAAAATTCTTGTGTTCAGATGAAGCCTCTTATGTAACTCGACAGGTGATCTCTGTGAATGGGGGATTGATCTGATGAAACGTGTGGTCGTGACAGGAATGGCAGGAATTACCTCTTTAGGTGAAACCTCCGATGAGATCTTTGCTCGATTTGATGCTGCCAAAAGTGGTATACGCTACATGCCAGAGTGGGAGCAATATGTTGATCTTCGGACTAAGCTTGCTGGCCCGGTTGAAACATTCCATGTTCCAAAACATTTTAACCGTAAGGTTACCCGCGGGATGGGGCGTGTAGCGCTCATGTCTGTGGTTTGTGCCGAAACTGCTTTACAAAATGCTGGTTTGCTTGGGCATGAAATTTTGTCTAGTGGCGAAGCCGGTGTTGCTTTTGGTTCTTCTGCGGGTAGTGTAGAGGCCGTAGGTGAGTTTGCTAGCATGTTGCTTCATCAGAGCATGAGTAAGATCAATGCAACAACCTATATTCGTATGATGGCCCACACCAGTGCGGTGAACATGACCGTATATTTTGGTCTAAAAGGCTTAACTTTACCGACCTCAAGTGCATGTACTTCTGGCTCTATGGCCATTGGGCAAGCCTATGAAGCAATTAAATATGGCAAACAACAGGTCATGATTGCGGGTGGTGCTGAGGAACTCAGTGCAGCAGGTGCAGCGGTTTTTGATGTATTGTTTGCGACTAGTGGCATGAATGACCAACCAGAAAAAACACCGCGTCCATTTGATGCCAAGCGAGATGGATTGGTGATTGGTGAAGGGGCAGGCTGTTTAATTTTAGAAGAATACGAACATGCCAAAGCCCGAGGTGCTCATATCTATGCAGAGGTGATTGGCTACGGTAGCAACACCGATGGTCAACATGTAACTAAACCAGACGCCGAGATGATGGGGCGTTGTATGCAATTGGCTCTTAAAGACGCATCTGTAGAGGCTAAAGACATCGCTTATGTAAATGCGCACGGCACCTCAACTGATCAGGGGGATGTGGCTGAAAGTCAGGCGACAGCAACAGTTTTAGGACGTAAACCAATAAGCTCTTTAAAAAGCTACTTTGGACATACGCTGGGGGCGTGTGGAGCTATTGAAGCTTGGCTGAGCATTGAAATGATGAATCGTGGCCGTTTCATTCCAACTTTAAACCTAGATGAAATCGACCCATTGTGCGGTGATCTAGATTATATCGTTCAGCAACCGAGAACTTTGGATGCTGACATTATTATGAGCAATAACTTTGCTTTTGGCGGAATTAATACTTCGCTTATTTTTAAACTTGTTAAACAATAAGGAACACAACAATGTTAAATAAAAAACTTTTATTTGTAGCAATGCTAAGTGCGGGCTTTACTGCCACTGTTCAGGCTGGAGATGAAGTACATCAGTTAAATTTTAAAGAAGCTGTAGACCGTGCAGTTGCAGATGGGACTTTAGATGGTTCAGTAAAGTTTTATTTAAAGGGTACAAAGTCTGGCGGTAAAATCATTCAAAAAGATGCGGTAACCAATAAAAAAACCAATGGTTTTGGTAAGTCAGCAGCAACGTCTTGTGACTGGGTTTTACGTTCAGCACTGATCCAAATGCAAAACAATGCTAAAGCACAAGGTGCAAATGCAGTTACCAATATTGTGAGCTATTTTAAAGCCAATGAAACTACAAGTACGACAACTTACGATTGCTATAAAGGCGCCATGATGGCGGGTGTTACCTTAAAAGGCGACGTGGTTAAATTCTAATTAATTTTAAATAAGGTCGGGATAATGTCTAAACGTAATATTGAAGTCTACACACAGACATTGTCCCAGCTTCTTTTAAAATCTAAACAAGATTTTCCAGACTTCAGTACATTTAATCATTATAAAAAACAGCAAATACATAATATTAGAAATGAGCTGATAGCACAGAGATTACAAATTACAATAACGGATTTGGAGTTTGCAAAGCATGAGCATGGCAAGCCATATTTATTGAATCACGATTTAGATTTTAATCATTCTCATAGTCAACAATACTATGCTTTAGCGATGAGTCAGCATGTTAAAGATATCGGTATAGACGTTGAAGAGTTAGACCGTAAAGTACGTTTGGAAGCTCTAGCGCAGCATGCATTTCATCCCGATGAATATGCAACATGGCAAAGTCTAGAACAAGATAGAGAATATTGGTTTAAAGTCTGGACAACTAAAGAGGCTGTTCTAAAAGCTTCAGGCCTTGGTATCCGTTTAGATTTAAATACTTTAAATACTCAAGCACATCCTACAGACCGTGGCGGAATATGTTCTCATCTACTGATCGGGACATTTGCTTATCAAAACTTCGTTGTGGGTAATATGATTTTAACAGTGGCATGGCGTTCAGAATTATCTTGCCGTGGTTTTCAGTTTCCTACAATTCAGCTTCATTCACTTGATGTTTAATAAGCGAAATAGCAGACATAAAAAAACCGCGAATTACGCGGTTTTTTTAGTTTAGAGCAAGCTATAAAATTAAGCTTGACCTTCAACAGCTTGAGCACGTTGCATATTCGCTTCGAACTCTGCATCAAAGTTAATTGGTGTAAGAAGTAACTGTGGGAAGCTACCTTTAGTCACTAAATCATTTACCGCTTCACGTAAGAACGGGAACAAAATATTTGGGCAATAAGCGCCTAAAATATACGGTAAGCGATCTTCTTCGATGTTATCAATCAAGAAAATACCTGATTGAGTGATATCTACAATGAACGCTGTTTCGTTGTCGTTATCGGCTTGTACCACAACTTTTAAAGAAACTTCAAAATGAGTTGGATCAATTTTTTCTGCAGCAGAAGAAAGATTGATATTGAGTTCAGGTTGCCATTGTTTAGTAAAAACCTGTGCCCCAGGAACCTCAAAAGAAATATCTTTTGTATAAATACGCTCTAAAGCTAATTGTGGTTGAACTTGTTGTTCTTCGCTCATTGTTTTTTCCTTAATATGGATGCGAGATTAAGCCAATAATTCGTCGAGTTTACCTTCACGCTCTAAAGCATAAAGTTGGTCAAAACCACCAATAAACTGATCGTTAATAAAAATTTGTGGGACAGTACGATGATTAGTGCGTTGCATTAATTCAACACGTACTTCCGGTGCTTCAACAGAAAGATTTACTTCTTTGTAAGCAACACCTTTACGCTCAAGTAACTGTTTAGCACGAACACAATACGGGCATACAGAAGTTGAGTAAACAATGACATTTGCAGCCATAATAATTCTCCTTAAGCTTTTGGTTTGCTTTTTACAAGAGGTAAGCCTTGTGCTTTCCAGTTACTAATGCCACCATCGAGTCGATAGCTGTCATGGTGAGCAACTTTTTGCAAAGCACTACCAGCCACTTGCCCGAGGTTGCAAATAAATACTAATGGACGGTCACTTGCTTTTAATTCATCAGCATGACTTGCAATTTGGCTGAAAGGAATATTGCGGCTACCACTAATATGACCTTCACGGAAGTCTTTACTATCGCGTAAGTCGATGAGTATGGCATTTTTCGCTTTCACTAAAATACCAAGCGACTGTGGTGAAATTTTACGACCGTTACGTTGACCTTCAAAAATGAAGAACAACACGACCAAGACTCCGAGCGTACCAAACAAAATGGGGTGATTCCCCATAAACTCTAACCAGCGTTCCACAAGTCACCTAAAAAAATTAAAAACAAAATTGACCTAGAGTATAGCGTATATAGATGGTGATCAAAATCACCACTTCAAGGGCAAAGCGGACAGAAAATTAGTTTTTTTGCTGTGCTTCTTGAATCTCATCATTTAAACGCAAAAAGCTATCTAGGCGCCGTGGTAAAATTTCACCAGATTCTACAGCGTGTTTTAACCCACAGTTCTTTTCATGAGTATGGGTACAGTTACGGAATTGGCAAGAACCCAAATGTGCTTCAATTTCTGGAAAGCCCATACGAATTTTTTCTAAATCAAGATGCCAAAGCCCAAATTCACGAATTCCCGGTGAGTCGATTAACGCGCCATTTTTACCGAAATTCATTAAACGTGTAGAAGTTGTTGTGTGCTGACCAAGTGCAGAGTTTTCAGAAATAATATTTGTTTTTTGCTCTGCTTCTGGAATGAGCACATTAATTAAAGAACTTTTTCCTACACCCGATTGGCCAACGAAAGCGACTGTTTCGCCATCTAAACGTTCAGATAAAGCAGAGATATCACCCTTTTTAGACTGACAAATCATCACTTCATAACCCAAAGTTTTATATTCTTCTAATAATGTGAGAATTGGGTCATTTTCGGTTAACAAATCAGATTTATTGAGGACTAAAAGAGCAGGAATATTAGCATCTGCACAAGCAACTAAATATCGATCAATTAATGTTGGCGCAGGTTCAGGAAGCGGTGAAAATACAATCACAATCAAACTGATATTTGCTGCCACAGGTTTAACTTTGTGATAACGGTCTGGACGGGTAAGTAAAGAGGTACGAGGGTGAATGGCTGTAATAATACCTAAACCCGTATTTGGGTCAGCTTGCCATTTAACTCGATCACCAGTCACAAGTAATTCTAAGTTTGTTCGAGTATGACAGCGCCATACGCTTTTGAGCTCGATAGGTTTCCAGAAAGGTTCTGGCTCTCCTTCGGCAACTTGAGGTTTTTCTGGGTGATGCTCAGGTACAGAGAGTGCTTGTACTTCAAGTTGGCGGCCATAATGTTGTACAACGAGTCCGTCCAGATCTTGTGAAGTATCGGCCTCTTCTTGGCGAGTTTTGTGCTGTTTTTCAATACGACGTTGCTGTTGTTCAGTTAAACGACGCTTACGAATTAAAGCCATTCATATCCCAAAAAAACCACTGTTTGAAGATGGCAAAAATAGCATGAAGCGGCTATAGAATTACAGCGCAGATGCAAGAAATTTGCTACTATTGATGTTTTTACGGCATTTTAGAACGTACATACATGAGCAGTACTTTAAATACACGATTAATTTGGATTGATCTGGAAATGACCGGATTAGATACCGATAATGACCAAATTATTGAAATCGCAACAATTATTACAGATGATCATTTAAATGTACTTGCCGAAGGTCCGGTTTTAGCCGTTCACCAGCCTGACCGTATTTTAAATGCAATGGATGAGTGGAATACCCGCCAACATGGGCAGTCTGGTCTGATTGAACGAGTTCGTCGCAGCAAATTAACAGCTCGTGATGCTGAGTTACAAACTTTAGAATTCCTAAAAAAATGGGTTAATCCAAAAGTTTCACCGATGTGTGGTAACTCGATCTGTCAGGATCGTCGTTTCTTACATCGTCTTATGCCTGAACTAGAGCAGTATTTTCACTATCGTAATCTTGATGTATCTACGGTAAAAGAACTTTCAAAACGCTGGCGCCCTGAAATCATGAGCGGTTTGAAAAAGAATGCATCTCATTTGGCAATGGATGATATTCGTGACTCGATTTCTGAGTTGAAATACTACCGTGAATATTTTTTTATCATGAACACTGACGGTAAAGATTAATGACTTTGCCTGAGTGATATGAAAGGGAGGCTATTGCCTCCTTTTTTATTGTTTAAAGGGGATTGTTACAATAATGCCGATCGCCTGATTTGGCTTTCATATTCATTTTGCTTAAAATGATGTTTTAAATTTTTATTATAAAAAGAGAGCATTTATGCAAAGTAATAACCCGATACTGACCCGTGTTGAAACGGTCAGTGACTATAGTCAACCGATGACTGTGCAAGGTGCGATTCAAAAATCTGTAATGTTGACAGTCATTGCTGCTGCGGTGGGTGTCGCTTTATTTTTCTATGCAGCCTTTACTGCAAATGTTGGCATTGCTTACGCGGCTTCAATTGTGGGTGCAATTGGTGGCTTGGTTTTAGCTTTAATTACAACGTTTAAACCAACGACCGCAACAACATTGGCAATTCCATATGCCTTATTTGAAGGGGCTTTTTTAGGTGGTATTTCTTTTACTTTCCAGTTGAAATATCCAGGTGTTCCTCTTCAAGCTTTATTAGCAACTTTCGTCACCACTTTGGTGATGTTTGGTCTATATAAATTCCAAATTATTCGCGCAACTGAAAAGTTCAAGTCAGTTGTAATTTCTGCATCTTTGGCGATCTTTATTGTATTTATCGTGCAGATGGTCATGCGTTTAGCATTTGGTTCAAGTGTTCCTTATATTTTTGAAAGTAACTGGTTAGGCATTGGCTTTGCTGCATTTGTTGCAGTGATTGCTTCACTTAACCTGATTTTAGATTTTGATTTAATCGAAACTAATGCAGCATATCGTGCACCAAAATTCATGGAATGGTTGTGTGGTATCGCATTACTTGCAACTTTAGTGTGGATGTATATTTCTTTCTTACGCTTACTTGGCTTATTGTCTGACGACTAAGATTGAATTCATCGAGAAGTCGCTCCTTATCAGGAGCGATTTTTTTTCGTGCGATTTTTGAAAAAAGATGCATTATGCAATTTCGAAAACCGTTGAATATTGGCATTATGCTTGAAATTGTTTTGAGTGAGATCGGCATGACACAAGGACTTTTAGCAGGTAAGCGCTTTTTGATTGCAGGCGTTGCTAGTAAATTATCAATTGCTTTTGGTATTGCACAAGCATTACACCGTGAAGGTGCAGAGCTTGCGTTTACTTATCCAAACGAAAAATTAAAAAAACGTGTGGATGAATTTGCTGAGCAATTCGGTTCTAAGCTTGTGTTTCCATGTGATGTTGCTGTTGATGCTGAAATTGATAATGCATTTGCAGAACTTGCAAAACATTGGGACGGCGTAGATGGTGTTGTGCACTCAATTGGCTTTGCACCTGCACACACGCTTGATGGTGACTTCACTGACGTGACTGACCGTGATGGTTTTAAAGTTGCTCATGACATCAGTGCATACAGCTTTATTGCAATGGCTCGCGCTGCAAAACCTTTATTACAAGCTCGCCAAGGTTGTTTATTGACTTTGACTTACCAAGGTTCTGAGCGCGTTATGCCTAACTACAACGTAATGGGTATGGCAAAAGCGTCTTTAGAAGCGGGTGTTCGCTATTTAGCATCAAGCTTGGGTGTTGATGGTATTCGTGTAAATGCGATTTCTGCGGGTCCAATCCGTACTTTAGCTGCTTCTGGTATTAAGTCTTTCCGTAAAATGTTAGATGCCAATGAAAAAGTTGCGCCGTTAAAACGTAACGTAACGATTGAAGAAGTAGGTAATGCAGCGTTGTTCCTATGCTCACCTTGGGCTTCAGGTATTACTGGTGAAATTCTATATGTAGATGCTGGTTTCAATACTGTAGGTATGAGCCAATCTATGATGGATGATGAATAAGTTTTAAAACTTATTTAGCCATAAAAAAAGCCGTAGTTGAAGGACTACGGCTTTTTTAATTGGTACAAGTTACTGAGGAAGTTCTTTTACAGGTGAACCACCTAAAGCTTGCATAAGGGTGACATACGCGTTGTATTGGCTTTGCTTGGTTTCAACGAGGCTTAAGCGTGCAGTACGTGTAGTTTGCTGAGCATCGAGAAGTGTTTTTAATGCGACAGCGCCATAACGGTAACGGACTTCGGTTAAACGTTCAGTTTTTTCTGCAAGTTCAACATTACGCTCCTGTAACGCTACTTGTTTGTCGAGTTCGGTTCGACTCGATAAAGCATTTTCTACATCAGCAAAAGCCTGATAAAGCGTTTGACGATATTGAATAATCGCTTTTTCATAATCTAGGTTGCTAATCGCGATATCTTTCTTCATATCGTTATATTGCAAAAACGGTAAGCTTAAACTTGCCCCAAGTGTGAGGGCAGGGTTACGTAACAGTTCTGTCAACGATGTGCTGCTTGAACCTAAACTGCTGGTTAAGCTAATTGATGGATAGTAGCTCGCTTTAGTCGCATCTTTAGTTGCTAATGCTTTTCTTAAACGTAACTCACTTGCTTGCAAATCAGGGCGACGCGATAAAATATCGGCAGGTAAACCAGCACCAATTGAAGGTAGGGCAGTGCGTGGTAAACGCTTTGGCTCTTGAATGTTTAATTGTTGCAATGGCTCATGTAATAGCACTGCAATAGCCGTACGTGTTTCAACACGTTGTTGTTCAATCTGGCTTAAACTCGCTTTCTGGCTTTGTACCGATTGTTCTGCTTGAGTCAGATCTACACCTGAAACAGCACCAGCTTTATATTGAATCTGCACCAAGTCATAAAGCTTTTGAGAGGTTGCGAGACTTTGCTGGGCAGTTGTGTAGCGCTCATTTAAATAACCGAGTTGCCAATAAAGTTTGGCAGTGGTTGCAATTAAACTTTGCCCAGTCGCTTGTAAGTCTTGTTCAGTCGCTAAGGCTTCCCATTTACTTGCCTCAGTTTGGCGTGCAAGCTTGCCAAACAAGTCAAGCTCATAGCTTACGCCTCCTTTAACTGATAATCCGCTAGAATTATCATCTCCAGAATTTAAATCGAAAGAATGGCCTGTTGAGATTCCCGTGTTTGTAACACGAAGCCCTTGTTGGTTTGCAGTTAGATCTGCTTGTAGACGGGCTTGTTTCAACGCAATTCCGGCAACTGCTAAATCACTGTTACGTTCTAATACATTGCTTACAAGCTGATTAAGTTGTGTATCATTAAAAAGCGTCCACCAACGATCAGAGTATTGATCGGCAGACATGTTTTTTGCTTTTGGTGTGTCATATTGAAAGCTACCCGGAACTTGTACCGCAGGCGTTTCATAAGGTGTTTTTACTACAGCTGCACATCCTACAAGAGAACCTGTGAGAAGAAGTGCTGTGCTGAGTTTAGTCATAGAGAAAGACATGCAATTTTCCTTATTCTCGTGATAGTGCGGCAACAGGGTCAAGTTTCGCGGCATTCTTGGCAGGCAAGAAACCGAATACGACACCAATCAGAGTTGAACAGACAAATGCTGCAATAATAGAAGTGCTTGAATAAGCCACGCTAAAGTTACCGCCAGCAAATTTATTAATGAGTTGTCCAAGGCCAAGCGATAGTAAGACGCCAAGCACACCACCAATTAAACACACCAAAATTGCTTCAATTAGGAATTGCTGCAAAATATCACTTTGACGAGCACCTACTGCCATACGTACGCCAATTTCCTGAGTACGTTCAGTCACCGAAACCAACATAATGTTCATCACCCCGATACCACCAACCACCAGTGAAATTACAGCAATTGCTGAAACCAGAAGCGTCATTGTGCTAGTTGTTTTCTCAATAGTTTGACGGATACTGTCACTGTTCATGGTGAAAATATCTTGTGCACCATGGCGCTGGGTTAATAAATTTACAATCGCATTTTCTGCGGCAGCAGTTGAATATTTGTCATTAATACGAACCACGATATTACGTACATTAGATTGACCTAACATACGGCTCATTACGGTTGTATAAGGCATATAGACATTTAAAGTATCATCTGAGCCCATGCCGCTTGTCTGCGGTTCTACAATCCCAATAATACGTGCTGGTACACTACCGAGCAGTACGACTTGGCCAATTGGATTACTACCATCTCCAAAGAATTGTTTTTGCGTATTGGTATCGATTACAACATCTTGTGAACGATCACGCACACTACGTTGGTCAAAAGTTTGACCATCTTTAAAGACTAAACCTTTTACATCGAAATAATCGTTACTCACACCGTTAATGGTGGCATTTGCTTCATTCTGCTGGTAACGCATGGTTTTTGATGTACTGACGATTGGGCTGACTGCGCTGACATAAGGTTGAGTCATTAACGCATCAGCATCGGCAGGAACCAAAGTTTTAAAGTTTGCAGTTTTGGAGTTATCACCAAAACCACGGCCCTGAAACACCGTAATCGTATTTGTTCCCAGACTACTAATATTACTTAAAATTTGTTGTTGAGAACCTTTACCTAGCGCGACCACTGTAACAACAGATGCAATACCAATAATAATTCCCAGCATGGTTAAAAAAGTACGCATGCGGTGGGCATTCATAGACAGTAAAGCCATTTGAAAAGCTTCTGACAAACGGTCTAAAGTAGAACGCCATGCAGAAATACTTTTGCCTTTCTTTTGTTTGCCTTGCAAAGCAGGAGCGGCATCAGGATCAGAATTTCCTGGTTCGGCTGCTTGATCTGGAACATTAGGACGGTCACTAATAATTTCTCCGTCACTAATTTCGATAATACGCGTCGCATTTTTTGCAACTTGCATATCGTGGGTGACTAAAATAATAGTGTGACCTGCGGCATTGAGTTCACGCAAAATACGCATCACCTCAACACCACTATGAGAGTCGAGTGCCCCCGTTGGTTCATCTGCCAGAATAACGTCACCGCCATTCATAAGAGCACGGGCAATAGAAACACGTTGCTGCTGACCGCCAGAGAGCTGGCTTGGTCTATTGAGTGTTTTAGTGCCTAAACCTAATTCAGTCAGTAGAGCCGTTGCGCGTTGTTTACGCTCAGAAGGGGTAACACCTGCATAAACAGCCGGAACTTCAACGTTACCCTCAGCAGATAAGTCACCCAGTAAATGGTAGCGCTGGAAAATAAAACCAAAATATTCACGACGTAGTCGAGCGAGTTGATCTGGTTCAAGTTTACCGGTCTCTTGTCCACTGACCTTGTAACTACCACTCGTAGGGCGGTCTAAACAGCCCAAAATATTCATGAGTGTTGATTTACCAGAACCAGACTGACCGACAATGGCAACCAGTTCGCCTTCGTAAATGGTAAGGTCAATGCCTTTTAAAATTTGTATCGTGCTTTCGCCAGCAGGGAATTCCCGGACTAGATTGCTGACTTCAAGCAAAGCTTGTTTTGTCATGCTTACATTCCCATTGGGCCACTACGGCGACGGTTATTACTACTATTAGCTGATGCAGCAGAAGTATCTGCGCTATCGGCAATGACAACTTGATCACCTTGTTTTAAGCCCGCAAGAACTTGTGCATTTACACGGTTGTTAATGCCAACCAAAATTTGAGTTGGTTTAGTTGTGCCATCAGCTTGTAATACACGTACAACACTTAAGGTTAATTTACCTTGTTCAATTAGCTGTTTTTGCTCAGCAGTCAGGTTAAGACGCTCCAGACGAGCTCCATTTCCTTGAGATTTTTTAGCAGCTTCAGGTGTAGAGCTTGCTTTATCAGATGATTGGCCTGATTTTCTTTGACCTGAAAATTGTTTAGAGCTAAGTGCTGATGATGGAACGAGCAAGGCATTTTTAGCTGAGTTTAATACGATATAAACTTGTGCAGTCATATCAATACGCAATTTACCATCGGTATTTGGCACATCGAATAAGGCATTATAGTAAACAGCTGAACTCGTTGTTGAGCTTGTCGTACTTGTTGATTCGCTAGAAATAGAATCTGGAGCAGGTTCAATCTGGCGTAAAGTCGCGTAACGTTTAGTGTCTTCACCTAAGGTAGTGAAATAAACCTGTTGTCCTTTCTCAACTTTCATAATGTCAGCTTCACTGACCTGTGCCTTGATCGTCATGTTTTGTAATTTTGCAATTTTGACAATTGTTGGCGCACTTTGATTGGCGTTTACTGTTTGACCTTCTTCGGTCACAATCGCAACAACCGTACCATCTGTTGGAGCAACAATACGCGTATAACCAATATTGGTTTGCGCGGTAGATTTTGTGACTTTTGCCGATTCGATTTGTGCATCTAACGCTTTGATTTGTGCCTGAGCTGTTTTATAGCTTGCCTCAGCCGATTCTAAATCCGCACGTGGTGTTGCATCTTGTGCATACATTTGTTGCTGACGGCGGTATTCAAGTTGTTTTTCATTCAAAGAAGCAACTTGCTGAAGGCGCTGTGCTTCTAAATTTTTAATATTTGCATCAGAGGTTTTTAAACTATTTTCTTGGGTCGTTGAGTCAATCTGTGCAATAAGCTGACCTTGCTTAACTTGATCGCCTAGTTGCACATACATCTTTTTAACCTGACCAGATACCTGTGCACCGACACTAATCAGTTTGGTTGCATCAAGTGTACCCGTTGCAAGTACATTATTTTCAATATCCCCGCGTGTTACCTCGGCAGTAATATATTGAGGCTGCTGCTGTTTTGGCTTGAAAAACTTCCAGGCTAAAAGAGCAATAATGACTATACAGACGATGATAATAACAAGTTTGATTGGCTTTATTTTTGGCATGGCGAGAGGTCGAAAAGTTTAAAATTTAATTTAGTATAAAAGCGAAATGAGGATAAAACGTGAATTTTTATGATATTTCAGGAATGAAGAAAAAGGATACAGCCGAATTACTGTATAAATAATGTTTTTCCACATAATTCAGCAATCGCTTGCTGCATTAAATGTTCTGCATTTTCGTTCGACATTCCTTTAATTGCTGCATCAATTTGCAATAGAAGGGTAGACCAGCCTAAAAACTGTTGTGGATTTAGTCTTCTTAATGCTTGTTGATATAAGCTGACTTTTGTTTTCCATATACCGAGCTGTAAGGCATTATGGGGTTGTTCAAACAACTGCATCAACAAGCGCATTTCTTTACTTAAAGTCCATAAAATCAGACTGTCTGGTTCGCCTGCTGCAATTAAATATTGAAAAATCTTAATAGATTGGCCAAGGTTGCCTTCTAATAATGCATCACTTAAATCATAGGTGGTATAGCGTGATTGATCTTGTAGGCACGCATATAATTGTTCAATCTGAATGAGTTGTTGGTCTGGAAATGTATCTCTTACACGCATCAAGCTATTTTTAGCTGCAAGCAAATTGTGCTCATGATGTTGCATTAACCACTGCCAAGCATCATTGTCGAGTTGAATTTCAAGTTTCTCTGCTTCAGCAGATAAAATTCTTTGGCGATCTTGTGGATAATTTGCCGTGAGGGCAACTACAACCCCATTTGCCTCAACAACTTGGAAAAAAGCAGATTTTAAGCTGCTACTATCTTGTTTGGGTAAAACAATTAATAGCAGGTTATGTTCATTATGTTGTATATAGCTTTTGAGCTGTTTTAAGCCATTCGCATCAGGTTTTATATTGCCGTGTACTTCAATAGCAAGCTGCTGAGAAAATAAAGATAAGCTATTAAGTGCGTTAAAGACATTTTTCCAGTCGCTTACGCTACTAATATCATAGCGCTGTCTTTCAACTTCTTGTTGTTGCCAGCTTTTTCGAAAGGCATCTAATAAATTTTGTTCTAATAAAGGCTCTTGCCCATGCAAAATCCACGCACCCCGAGCTTCCGGAGTACGTTTTAAGGCTTGTAAATAATCAATTTTCATTGCGGGTAAAAATACAGATTAAGGCTGAGCTTTTGGTAAGCGATTTGCTGAAATCTGACGAGTAATTTGCTGTGCAATATCATCAATTACAATACGTTGTAAGTAACTTTCTTGCTGATTTTCAGTGTTGACTGTTGCCAAGTCATATTGATAACTACGAGATGCAGTTAATGAGCGTGGCTCAGTAATTTTATTACCCTGACGATCTTCAATCTGGAAGGTTACAGTCAAACGTAATAATACTTCAGTGAGTTTTCCATTTAAAAGCTGACGACGTGGTGTGTACTCTAAAACACGAAGTACGTAGGCATCATTATCATTGCTGAGTTGAACACCATTTGCAGCTAAATACACTTTTAACTGCGTTTCCAAATCATCAGTTTTAGCCGGTAACTCAAGGCTTAACTTTTTATAAACAAGCGGAGTCGCAGTCGGGTTGGTTCCTTTTAAATGAAATCCACACCCGACTAAGCCTGCACTAAGGCCTAAGGTTAAAACAACAGCGGCTAAACGTTTGGCTAAGTGCATGCTTGATCCTCTCATTAATAACTTTAATTAAACCACGAGGTTAATTAATTTATTTGGAACCACAATTTCTTTTTTTGTTGGTCCAGTTAAGAATTGTTGAACTTCTGGTAGAGCTTTAGCTTGAGCTAATAGATCTTCCTTAGAAATATCAACAGAAACTTCAAGTTTACCGCGAAGTTTACCATTAACCTGTACAACAATCGTTTGCGTATTACGCGTCAACGCAGAAGCATCAACTTCAGGGAATGTTGCTGCCGTAACATCTGTACCAAATTGAGCCAATAAAGTTTGGCTTAAATGCGGTGCAAACGGTTCAAGTAAAGTTAATAGTGTTGTGATTGCTTCACGTTCTACAGCAATGTCATTGTCATCTTTTGCTTCAAACTTGTTGCTCGCGTTTAACAACTCCATTAAAGCAGCAATCGCAGTATTGAATGCATGACGACGTTCAATATCATCACTTACTTTTTGAATAGTTTCGTGCGTTTTACGACGTAAATCTTGAGCATCTTTAGATAAATTAGCTGTATCGATTGTAGAAGCTGAGTTGCCTTTTTCAAGGAAGCCAGCTACAAGGCGCCATACGCGTTTCAAGAAACGGTTTGCACCTTCAACACCTGCATCAGACCATTCTAAAGATTGATCTGGTGGAGCAGCAAACATCATGAATACACGAGCTGTATCTGCGCCGTATTGATCAATAATCGCTTGTGGGTCAATACCGTTATTTTTCGACTTAGACATTTTTTCTTGTCCGCCGATTACAACTTCTTGGCCGTCACCTGAATATTTTGCAGAAAGAATACGACCTTTCTCATCACGTTCTAGTTCAATATCAGCTGGGTTGAACCAAGTTTTTTTGCCATTTTCTGCTTCACGATAGAACGTATCTGCAAGTACCATGCCTTGAGTTAACAAGTTGGTAAATGGCTCATTACCTTGTACAACGCCTTCATCACGCATTAATTTGTGGAAGAAACGTGCATAAAGTAAGTGAAGAATCGCGTGTTCAACACCACCAATGTATTGATTTACAGGAAGCCAGTTTTGAGCTGCTTCAGGTTTAACCATACCACTAGTAAAGTCTGGAGAAGCATAGCGTGCATAGTACCAAGATGACTCTACGAAAGTATCTAAAGTATCTGTTTCGCGACGAGCATCGCCACCACAACAAGGACATTTCGTTTCATAGAATTCAGGCATTTTGTTAAGCGGGTTACCTGAACCATCTGGAACAACGTCTGTTGGTAATACAACTGGAAGCTGGTCTTCTGGAACTGTGACTTGACCACAAGTATCACAGTTAATCATTGGAATTGGACAACCCCAGTAACGTTGACGAGAAACACCCCAGTCACGTAAACGGAATTGAACTTTAGAGTTTGCTAAACTTTGTGGTTCTAATTTTGCAAGAAATGCGTCAAACGCAGCTTGGAATTCTAAACCGTCAAACTCACCAGAGTTAACAAGTTTACCTTCTTTAGAACCGTACCATTCTTGCCACTCAGTTGCAGAATAATCTGCATCGTCGGCACCTTTGGCATCAATCACTTGCTTAATTGACAAGTTAAACTTGTTAGCAAATTCAAAATCACGTTCGTCATGTGCCGGTACAGCCATTACTGCACCAGAACCATAAGACATTAATACGTAGTTTGCGATCCAGACGGGAAGCTCTTCACCAGTTACAGGATGTTTTACAAACAAACCTGTTGCCATGCCTTTTTTCTCGGCTGTTGCCAAGTCTGCTTCTGCAACTGAACCCATGCGGCACTCTTCAATGAATGCAGCCAATTCAGGGTTGTTTTCAGCAGCTTTAAGCGCGAGAGGGTGTTCTGCTGCAACAGCAACATATGTCACACCCATTAGCGTGTCGGCACGTGTTGTATAAACAGTTAAACCATCAGCATAGATTTCAGTATTGGCAGATGGGAAAGTAATTTCCATGCCTGTAGAGCGACCAATCCAGTTACGTTGCATGGTCAACACTTGTTGAGGCCAGCCGTCTTGTAAAGTGTCAAGATCGTCTAATAATTCTTGTGCATAGTCCGTAATACGGAAGTAGTACATTGGAATATCACGTTTTTCAACCAATGCACCTGAGCGCCAGCCACGACCATTTTCAACTTGCTCGTTTGCTAAAACTGTTTGGTCAACCGGATCCCAGTTTACTGTTGAAAGTTTACGGTAGATCAGGCCTTTTTTATAAAGCTGAACAAATAACCATTGTTCCCAGTGATAATACTCTGGTGTACAAGTCGCGAATTCGCGATCCCAGTCTACAGATAGACCTAATTTTTTTAATTGGTCACGCATGTAAGCGATGTTTTCAAATGTCCATTTTGCCGGAGCAACTTTATGGGCAATTGCTGCGTTTTCAGCAGGCAAACCGAATGCATCCCAACCCATAGGTTGTAATACAGTTTCACCTTTTAAACGGTAAAAACGGCTAATTACATCGCCAATTGTATAGTTACGCACATGCCCCATATGCAGCTTGCCGCTTGGGTAAGGAAACATTGACAGGATGTAGCGATGTTTACCTTCGACAGTGTCGGCAACTTTAAAGACTTTACGATTTTCCCAATCTTGTTGAACTGATGGTTCAATCGTGTTTGCTTGATATTCGGGGTCAATGTGAGAAATAGTCATAGACGTAAGCTATACAACGAAAATTGAAATGAAAGATTGCTGCACAGCATAGCGCAAAATAACAGGAAATGTCAGTTTTTAGATCAGGATTTTATCTTTTAATATGAGCAATAAACATTTCTCAATCTATTCTTCTTTATTTTAAATAATAGAGGAGTGATGAAAATATTCACCACTCTCATTTTACTTATCGCGGTGTTGGAGCGGATGGGGGAGGTGCTACAGGTGGAACAGCTACTGCGGGTGCATTTTTTTCCTGTGCGACGTTAGTTGCCTCTTGCACTACTTTATCTGTTTTATCTTGAGATTGTTGTTCTGGAGAAGGCGTCGAATTTTTTACGGATGATTGGCTACCGTAAGTAGAAACTTTGTTCAAATGTTTTGCACTCTTAGGTGGTGGAGTCGTGGTGTAATGGGTGGAGCCATTTTTATCCATCCATTTGTAATATTGCTGTGCCTGACTTTGGCTTGAGTAAACTAAAATCACTGTTGCAACTGTCGTATATAAGCTTGTTTTTAAATAAGATAAATTCATATTAGATATTCCCCAAAGAAAGCTGGCTATATTTAAATAAAGTTCAGAAATAAGCAATTTACAATGCATGGTTTTATATAAAAAAGAAGAATTATTTTTAATAAATAGAGGGTAGAACTACCAAATTTACGATTTAATTTTAGATTAAAAAAGAAGCAGCTAAAATTTTTTATGGAAAAACCTTTTCTTTAATCTTGACTTTAGTGAATTAAACAACAAAAATGCTTCCTTTAGTTTTATATGCGATTATTTGATCACCCTTCGAATAACCGTCATGTTTTGTAATAGACATTCTCTCTAGCCGAGAGATTGATTTTACTTAAAGTATGTATATCCAGACATGCTTTATTAATGTTAAAAAAGCTTATACGGCTGAAAAACAGAAATTTTTCTATTGCAACGAAAACTAGACAATATGTGTGCTATAACAGTGCAGACAATTCAATGAATGAAACACTATTTGTGCCTTCCATAAATAGTGATAAAGATTTTAGGGTGAATCACGTTGGAACTTTTATCTGGTGGTGAAATGCTCGTTCGTGCTCTTGCGGACGAAGGCGTTGAACATGTTTTTGGTTATCCAGGCGGCGCTGTATTACATATTTATGATGCGCTATTTCAACAAGACAAAATTAATCATTACCTCGTACGTCATGAACAAGCTGCTGGTCATATGGCAGATGCTTACTCGCGTGCTACAGGTAAGACTGGCGTAGTACTGGTCACTTCTGGACCTGGCGCAACTAATACTGTGACTCCAATTGCAACAGCTTATATGGACTCAATCCCAATGGTGATTTTGTCTGGCCAGGTTGCATCACATCTTATTGGTGAAGACGCTTTCCAAGAAACTGATATGGTGGGTATTTCACGTCCGATCGTGAAACATAGCTTCCAAGTTCGTCACGCAAGTGAAATTCCTGCAATTATCAAAAAAGCATTTTATATCGCTTCAAGTGGTCGCCCTGGCCCTGTTGTAGTTGATATTCCTAAAGATGCGACAAATCCTGCAGAAAAATTTGCGTACGAATATCCTGAAAAAGTGAAGATGCGTTCTTATCAACCACCTTCACGTGGTCATTCTGGTCAAATTCGTAAAGCGATTGATGAGCTTTTAAGTGCAAAACGCCCTGTTATTTATACGGGTGGTGGTGTTGTTCAAGGTAATGCATCAGCATTATTGACTGAATTGGCTCATTTGTTGGGCTATCCAGTGACAAATACACTTATGGGCCTTGGTGGCTTCCCAGGCAATGATCCACAGTTCGTGGGCATGTTGGGAATGCACGGTACTTATGAAGCAAATATGGCGATGCATAATGCTGACGTCATTCTTGCAATTGGTGCGCGTTTTGATGACCGAGTAACCAATAATCCTGCAAAATTCTGTGTGAATGCAAAAGTTATTCATGTTGATATTGATCCGGCAAGCATTTCAAAAACGATCATGGCGCACATTCCGATTGTAGGGGCGGTTGAGCCTGTACTTCAGGAAATGTTGACGCAGTTGAAACAATTGAATGTGTCTAAGCCAAACCCTGAAGCAATTGCTGCATGGTGGGATCAAATTAATGAATGGCGTAAAGTTCATGGTTTGAAGTATGAAACACCTGCTGATGGCACGATGAAGCCACAGCAAGTTGTTGAAGCTTTATATAAAGCGACTAATGGCGATGCCATTATTACTTCGGATGTGGGTCAACACCAAATGTTTGGTGCGTTGTATTACAAGTACAAACGTCCACGTCAATGGATTAACTCAGGCGGATTAGGCACCATGGGCGTAGGTTTACCTTATGCAATGGCAGCTAAGTTGGCTTTCCCAGATCAACAGGTAGTTTGTATTACCGGTGAAGCTTCAATTCAGATGTGTATTCAAGAGCTTTCAACTTGTAAGCAATACGGTATGAATGTGAAGATCTTGTGCTTAAATAACCGTGCTTTAGGTATGGTTAAACAATGGCAAGATATGAACTATGAAGGTCGTCATTCAAGCTCATACGTTGAATCATTACCTGATTTTGGCAAATTGATGGAAGCTTATGGTCATGTAGGTATCCAGATTGATCATGCTGACGAACTAGAGTCAAAGCTTGCTGAAGCAATGGCGATTAATGATAAATGCGTATTCATTAATGTCATGGTTGATCGTACAGAACATGTTTATCCAATGCTGATCGCAGGTCAGTCAATGAAGGATATGTGGTTAGGGAAAGGGGAGCGTACATAATGAGACATATTATTTCTGTACTCGTTGAAAACGAAGCTGGTGCGCTTTCTCGTTTGGTAGGTTTATTCAGTCAACGTAACTATAACATTGAGACGTTGAATGTAGCCCCGACCGAAGACCCAACTTTATCGCGTTTGACGTTAACCACTTATGGTGATGACCATAAGATTGAACAGATTACAAAGCAGCTCAACAAGCTTGTTGAAGTTGTAAAAGTAGTAGATTTATCAGAAGGTTCACACATTGAGCGTGAACTGATGTTGATTAAAGTAAAAGCGTTAGGTGCTTCACGTGCTGAAATTAAGCGAACAGCGGATATTTTCCGTGCGCAAATTGTCGACGTGACACCAACTACCTATACCATTCAAATAGCAGGGACAACTGAAAAATTAGATGGTTTTATCGATGCACTTGCAGAAAACACTATTCTAGAAGTCGTTCGTTCAGGTGTATCAGGTATCGCCCGTGGCGAAAAAGTTTTAGCCATTTAATTTTTTAAAAAGTATTTTAGCGGAGAACACAAATGCAAATTTTTTACGATAAAGACTGTGACTTATCAATCATCCAAGGCAAGAAAGTAGCGATTGTTGGTTATGGTTCTCAAGGTCATGCTCATGCACTTAACCTTAAAGACTCAGGCGTAGACGTAACTGTAGGTTTACGTGCTGGTTCAGCTTCTTGGAAGAAAGCTGAAAATGCTGGTCTTAAAGTTGCAGAAGTGCCTGCTGCTGTTAAGCAAGCTGACCTCGTAATGATTTTGACTCCAGATGAATTCCAATCACAACTTTACCGTGACGTGATTGAGCCGAACATCAAAGAAGGTGCAACTCTTGCATTTGCTCATGGTTTCTCAATTCTTTATAACCAAGTTGTTCCACGTAAAGATTTAGATGTAATCATGGTTGCTCCTAAAGCACCTGGTCACACAGTTCGTTCTGAATACCAACGTGGTTCAGGTGTTCCTGACCTAATCGCAATTCACCAAGATGCTACTGGTAATGCACGTAACGTTGCTCTTTCTTATGCTTCAGGCGTAGGTGGCGGCCGTACTGGTATTATCGAAACTTCATTCCGTGAAGAAACTGAAACTGACTTATTCGGTGAGCAAGCAGTTCTTTGTGGTGGTGCAGTTGAACTCGTGAAAATGGGCTTCGAAACTTTAGTTGAAGCTGGTTATGCTCCAGAAATGGCTTACTTCGAATGTTTACACGAACTTAAATTGATCGTTGACTTGATGTTCGAAGGCGGTATCGCTGACATGAACTACTCAGTTTCTAACAATGCTGAGTACGGTGAATATGTAACGGGTACTGAAGTAATTAACGAACAGTCTCGTGAAGCAATGCGTAATGCGTTGAAACGTATTCAATCTGGCGAATACGCGAAGATGTTCATTCAAGAAGGTGCATTAAACTACCCATCTATGACTGCTCGTCGTCGTCAAAATGCTGCACATGGTATTGAAGTAACTGGTAATAAGTTACGTGCAATGATGCCTTGGATTCAAGCAAACAAAATCGTAGACAAAGAAAAGAACTAATTTTCTTTTTCTAAAGCTTCAAAAGAACCCTGCTACTACGCAGGGTTCTTTTTTTATACTGTTTTTATTTGAATGTGAAAAAGAGCGATTAGGTCAACTTGACCAGATTAAAGAAATTCTATATTTTTCATATAATTGGCTGCTTAATTTTTAGTTACTCTATTGATTTATAAAGTAAAAAATACTTGACCAAAATATAGATAATGTTATTGTTTATAACTGACTAAAAACGTCAAATTTACTAAAATTTTTTTAACATGTTTAATTTTTAATTGTATTTTGGGCAATGAGTTGAACAAAATAAAAAAAAGTATTGAATAATCATGGAAGTCCACTATGGGTCATGTTGATTACGATAGCACATTGATCGTCGGCTCTTTTTTTGCAGCTGGCTTCATTTGCTATCTTGTGATTTCCATGGAGCAATTAATATTCAAGCAAGTTTATAAAAAATTTGAGTCCTTAATTCTCTTTATCAATGGCTTATTGCTCGCATCAGCAATTAGTATTGTTCATATTATTGGTATACAAGCTTATCATCTGTCTGAAACAGTTAACTCGAATATTCCTTTGATTACTGTTTCATTTGCCATTAGTGCTTTGCTATCGTGCATTGCAATGTGGTTGACTTCGCGTTTTACGCTTCCTTTATTCCGACTCATTTTAAGCTCTATTATTATGGGAATTGGAATTTCAGCTTCATACTACATTAGTATGTTGGGCTGGAATATTAATATCTATAAAAAAGATTACACCTCTTTCTTGCTATTATTTTCTATATTAATTGCGATGAGTGGCTCAGGGCTGGCGTTTTTATTAGCCTATAAATTGAAAGACAATGAGCGTTACCGCCTAACTTTAAAAATCGCATTTTCGGTTATGATGACCTTAAGTATCATGGGAATGCACTATACGGCACTCATTGCGACGAATATCACTGATAAATTTATTAGCCAATATCAGGCAGAACATGACTTATTATTATTTACGATTATTTTGGTCACGTGTCTGGTACTCGTAGCAAGTTTTATTGTCGCGATGTTAGAGCAAAGGCTCACACAACAGAATTTAGAGTTACGTAAGGCAAATAAAGAATTAGCTAACTTATCTATACTAGATAATTTAACCAAACTACCCAACCGCCTTTATTTGGTTGATTATGCAGAGGTATTACTTTCAGATCATCGGTATAAAGATCAGAAAATTGCTTTTTTATATATTGATTTAGACCGATTTAAATCGGTGAATGATGCATTTGGGCATCATGTGGGTGATCAATTACTTATTCAAATGGCAAACCGTTTACATTGGCAACTCAATGAAAAATGTAAATTGCTTAGAATCGGTGGCGATGAGTTTTTGCTTATTGCAGAAAATACAAATGCAGATGAAGCGGTGGTTTTGGCTGAGAAAGTTTTACAACTGATTCAGGAAAGCTATCAAATTTCTGGTAAGGAAATTAATATTTCTGCAAGTTTGGGCGTGGCACTCTTTCCCGAGCATGGACAAAATGTTCAGGACTTACTCATGAATGCTGATGCCGCCATGCTGATGTCTAAAGAACAAGGTCGGAATACATATACAATCTTTAGTTACTCAACCCATCAGCAAGAAACAAGAAGTCAGTCAAAACTGATCAATGATCTCTATAAAGCCGTAGAAGAAAAACAGTTCATCTTATATTACCAACCAAAATTTAATACGAATCTTGAAGTCTGTGGAGTTGAAGCCTTAATCCGTTGGAATCACCCAGCCTTAGGAATACTTACTCCGCATATGTTCATTGAGGGTGCGGAAAAAACGGGGTTAATCATTCCAATGGGATATTGGGCACTGGAGCAAGCTTGCCTACAAATTCAAGCGTGGGAACGCAGTAATACACCGTTTTATCCAGTTGCAGTGAACCTGTCGGCATTACAGTTTGAAAATAAAAAGTTATTTAGTACGCTTGAAGCATTATTAAAAAAATATCAAATTCAACCTCATCACTTAATTGTTGAAATTACAGAATCTACGGCAATGCGTCATATCGACTTGAGTATCCGAGCGTGTGAGCGGTTGCGTGATATGGGAATTCGTGTTGCTATTGATGATTTTGGAACAGGGCATTCGAGCTTCTTATATTTAAAAGATTTGCCTGTAGACGAATTGAAAATTGACCGTGGCTTTATTGTTGATTTAAAACCTGGTTCAAAAGAAGAAGTTATCCTAGAAAGTATTATTCATTTAGCTAAAAAGCTAGGTTTAACGGTAACGGCAGAAGGGGTGGAAACTCAGCAGCAGGTTGAGATTTTGACCCGTTTAGGATGTCAGCAATTTCAGGGTTATCTATTGGGAATGCCTGTTCAGGTTGATCAACTCATTGAGTCTCAAGGGGCTAATTTCGTTTAACGTTTTATATATTAATTTTCTTTAATTTATTTTGTTAATTTTCAAACTTTCCTACTAAAAAGCGGCTGATCAACCTAGGTCTAATCATTAAAACTGATACGCTTAAAGAGAATACATGCCTATTCAGTTGCAAAGAAAAGGTTAAGCATAAATATATAGTTTAAGAGAGACTTTCTTGTTACATGCTCATTTAGATGGGATTGTATGTTTAATAATTTTTGAAATTGAAAAGCTTTCACCCAAAGCCCAGCAAGTTATAGTGTGCTATTGGAAGTGTTTGTTAGTAAAATTTATATAATAATTTTAACAACTTATATAGAATCATTGAAAATAGGCATGTTAACCTTTTTTATTTTTAATAGAGAATAAAATACTTTAGATATAATAATTTATTAGTATATTTAAATAAAATATAGATCATTATTTTAAAATTGCTTTAATGAGTAAGCAACTCGAGCTAGAAGAAAGATTATAAAATTTTCTTATTGATTTTATTAATTTTATAAAATAATTAGCCTTAAAATAGAGGGTGTTGATTAAGGTTGAAGTGAGGTGCTTGTTTTAATAATAAGATCATTAAATTTATAGGATTGTAGAAAATGAGTGAATTGGCTTTAACTTGGTGGAGTAGGAGTTTATGCTCCACCAAAATTAACATTATTGTTTATTTTTGTTAAATTATAAAAAGTTAATTAATTTATATATTAAATAGTTGCACACTCTCGAACCTTCTCGAAATTAATGATTTTATTTATATAAGACCATGTTTTCTCTGAGTTGATTTTTGATTTATTTATAGTGCCATCAATAATGATGCCATCGACAATATTAAGAAAGAGTCCTGTAAGGATTTGTTTATTCTCAACTTCAAGTTCTGAAAAGGTTGAAAAAACTAATTTGTAAATCCAATCTCGATATTTATTAATTTGATATTTAATAGATGGATACAATTGCATGACTTCAATCGTCGCTTTCTTAAATAAGCAGCCATTAAAATCATCTGTATTGATCCAGTCGACATACCAGTTGAAAATACTTTTAAGTTTAATTAATGGATCATCAATATCATTAACTTGATCAAATAAAGAAGTTTGGACTTCTAAATTTCTTCGATGAAGGCATTCTTCAATTAAGGCTTCTTTAGAGGAAAAATATTTATAAAAAGTCATTTTTGCCACGTTTGCTTCAGCAATAATACGATCAACCCCAATAGAGGTATAGCTTTTTTGGTTAAAGAGGGCTGTGGCTGTTGTTATAATTGTTTCTCTTTTTGACATCGGTTTTCTCGTCATAAAATATTTTTGATTAACTTTGCTATTGTAAAGTATGAAAGCTTAAATAAATCTTATTTAATGATATTTAAAAAATTATATTTATTCAATAGGTTGATTTGTTATTGAAAATAATAAAAATTACTTCTAATTGGCAGTAATTTACTTTTTTTAAATATTATTAATTAATTCGTTGATTTGTTGAGTTAATAAACATAATATAAAATTGTTAAGTTTTGGTTTGTGGAATTTATTTTAGCAATTGAATGCAAAATTGGAATAAAAATAAGGCCTATAACTTAACTATAAGAAAAACTTTTTACTGAGAATGATTATGTCAAAAAAATTTGAAGACTTTAATAATCCAAGACAAAAAGCATTGCAAGGGATGAGAAATAGCATTCCTGCAAAACAGTGGGAAGAGAATTTACAATTTCTTAAAGAGTTAAGAAGTAAAATTGCAAAATTACCAGTTTCTAGACATCCTGCAATTGAAGTATTAAATAACGGATATCTTGATAAGAAGAGTTTGACCCATATTCATTTAGAATATCGTCATGCAATTGTACAAATTTTTACAGATGCTTTATTAAAGGCTCAGTTTCTGACAAAACAACTGGAACCTAAACTCCATTCCGGAGCTAAAATGTTTCCAAGAGTATTATTAAGTTTAAATATACTTGATGAATTTGGTTTTCGTCCTGGTTTGGGTAAAGATAATTATTATTTGGGGAATCCTGAATATGCTCATTATCCGTTATATGAAGATTTACTTAATGATTATGGTTTAACAGAGCTTGATCGTCGTAACTTTAAGCCATCAAAAATTTCAGATCAGGTTAGATCATTTTTAGAATCTTCTTATGATAGTTATATCAATGTAGTCGCGTTACTAGCTGTTGCAGAGGAAGAGGTTATTCTTTTTAGTCCTCCATTACGTCAAGCGACCAAATTTGTGAATATTGATGTTGAAGGTGGTGGGTATTACCATGTGCATGGTATATCTACTGATGAAACGTCTGAAGCTGCTGATGATGACCATCAAGATGATCTTTGGTTCACTTTAGCGCAAGCAATTACCAAAGACGATTATGAAGGCTTAACGAAGCTATGTATTGAATATTGCGCGTTATGGAATGAGTTCTGGGATGCACAAATTGCCGATGTTCAGTTTATAGAAGAAAAGAAACTGGCATAAGATATTCTCCTAAGCCCGAAGAAAGCCCATCTAAGATTGTATGGGCTTTTTTTAATTATAAAATTTCTAAGATGCTAAGCTACATTCTCAAAAAATATCTAAAAAGCTTATGAGTAGCTCATAGCTTATCAACAATCATTAAACACTTCTATAAATCTGCTACAATTACGCCAATTTTTATTTTGATCGACTTTAGGTCTTTGGCACTGCAATTTCCGCAGTAGGTGTATTTCATGAGTTTTAAAGATGAGTTAGCGGCACAGGTTGCTCAACGCCGCACATTTGCCATCATTTCCCACCCCGATGCCGGTAAAACCACCATGACAGAAAAACTGTTGTTATGGGGTAAAGCAATTCAGGTTGCAGGGATGGTAAAAAGCCGTAAATCTGACCGCGCAGCTACATCTGACTGGATGGAAATGGAAAAAGAGCGTGGTATTTCGATTACCACGTCTGTTATGCAATTCCCATATAAAGGTCATACGATTAACTTACTCGATACACCGGGACATGAAGACTTCTCGGAAGATACTTATCGTACCCTAACTGCAGTTGACTCTGCGTTAATGGTAATTGATGGTGCAAAAGGTGTCGAAGAACGTACCATCAAATTGATGGAAGTTTGTCGTATGCGCGACACTCCTATTATTTCATTTGTAAACAAGATGGACCGAGAGATTCGTGAGCCGCTTGAGTTACTTGATGAAATTGAAAATGTCCTCAATATCCGCTGTGTACCGATTACATGGCCATTAGGGATGGGACGTGATTTTGCTGGTGTATACAACATTATTGAAAATAAATTGTATGTCTACAAAGCAGGCTTTGGCTCAACCATTACCGATATTGAAGTCCGTGATGGATACGATCATGCGGATATTCGTGAAAAAGTAGGTGAGTTGGCTTGGGCATCTTTTGAAGAATCGCTTGAACTTGTGCAAATGGCGAATGAGCCATTAGACCGCGAATTATTTTTACAAGGTAAACAAACTCCGGTTCTATTTGGTACGGCATTAGGTAACTTTGGTGTTGACCACGTTCTAGATGCATTTATGAACTGGGCACCTGAACCTAAAGCGCATCCTACACAAGAGCGTGTGGTTGAGGCGAAAGAAGAAGGTTTCTCTGGTTTTGTATTTAAAATTCAAGCCAACATGGATCCGAAACACCGTGACCGTATTGCCTTTATGCGTATTTGCTCTGGTAAATATGAAAAAGGTTTAAAGATGAACCACGTGCGTCTTGGTAAAGATGTCCGTATTAGTGATGCTTTGACATTCCTTGCTGGTGAGCGTGAACATTTAGAAGAAGCATGGCCAGGCGATATTATTGGTTTACATAACCATGGCACAATTCAAATTGGTGATACTTTTACCAGTGGTGAAAATTTACATTTCACAGGTATTCCTCATTTTGCGCCAGAGATGTTCCGTCGTGTGCGTTTAAAAGATCCATTGAAGTCAAAACAGTTGCAAAAAGGTTTGAAAGAGTTGTCTGAAGAAGGGGCGACTCAGGTATTTATGCCACAAATTAGCAATGACCTGATTGTAGGTGCGGTAGGTGTACTTCAGTTCGATGTGGTTGCTTATCGTTTGAAAGAAGAATATAAGGTTGACTGTGTTTATGAGCCTGTAAGCGTTAACACAGTTCGCTGGATTCACTGTGATGATGAAAAAACTCTGAATGAGTTTAAGAAGAAAGCACACGATCAACTTTCTATCGATGGCGGCGGACACTTAACCTATCTTGCGCCAAGCCGAGTGAACTTGCAGATTATGCAAGAGCGTTGGCCTGATATTCAGTTCCGTAACACACGTGAACACTGATCATTTTAATGTGACAAACAGCTTCGAATAGAAGCTGTTTTGTTTTGAAAAATAAGAAAGGATGATGAAATGAATTTGAATAAAAAGACAGTTATTGCGCTTTTAGTTGCAGTAATCATATTAATTTTGGCGATTTGTCTTTTTGTCTGGAAAAGAACTCAGCCTTCATCATCTTCTCAAACAAAATTAGCATCTACCCAAACTCAACATATAGAAAAGGCTGAAGTACTGCCATTCCTTAACTTACAACAAGTAAAAGCTGATTATGCTTTGCCATTTTGTGAAAAGAAAAACTGTATTGATGTCGATATTCAAACGATAAAGACCCAAGATGCATGGCTAAATGAATGGATTGCCAAAAGTCAGGCTAAAGTGATCCAAGACCAAATTGATTTGAAAAAAGACTTAAGCTTGCAGCAAGCCATTAATGCCTATGTTAAAAAGTCTGATGAATGGCAAGATAAATATTCAAAGAATCGGGCTTACGAATTACATCTTCATACGCGTATTGCATCACAGCGCAACCAATATGTTCTATTGCAATTAGGACTTGATACCAAGCAAGAAGAGCTCACGATTAAAGATCGTTATTACTTTTTCGTGGCTGACCGAAAACTGCATAAAAGCTTAGCTTTATTAGATGTTTTACAAAAAGATCAACAAACGACTGTGCATCAAATGGTGCAGGTGGCGTATCAAGATTGGTTAAAAAAGCAGACTGCTGACATAAAGAAAGAAGCACCAAAAACTTTATATTGGGGACAAGCAGATTGGTTCTTTGATGGTGAAGGTGTTGGCTTACATTATCAGGCAAACCAGATTACTAAAGAAGCTCCACAGCTCGATATTTATTTATCTAAAGAACAAACCAAAAAAATATTACAACCCGAGGTTTATGAACAAATGTTTTAAGATGGTAGCAGAATTTGCAACCTCTATTTATATGCGCTAATTTCTTAGAAAAGGCACTGTGTAATCTCCTTAGAATAAAAGGCAAAATATGATGTTATCTTCTAAAGCTTCACTGCGATTAACTTTGCTTGCTTCTGCTATATTTTTGGTGGCATGCCAGCCTAAAGCTGATCCTAAGGATTCTCAAGAACAGCAGAAATCAGCAGTCGAGGAACAAAAGCCAGTAGAGCTGACTTTGAAGGGCGAAACAGTTCCTACTAAGGTTGCTTTACCTGATTGTGATGGTAAAACTTGTCCAGAATTCACAGTTGAACGTTTGCAGAGTAATTTTCCATTTATTGACAAAATTCTAGATCAGCAAATTTTAAAGACTCTAGGTCAAATTTTAGAGATTGCTGAACCAGATGCTAAAGTGAAGCAAGCCGATCAAAAAACAGAAGCTTCAGCAGTTGCGAGTGCAGAGCAAAAAAATAGTTTTGATGCACAAGTTCAACGCTACGCCAATTCATTTATTGGTTTGGACAATGAATTAAAAGCTTTAAGTAGTAATCATCAGATTAATCTTTTGGTGAAACCTAAGATTTTGCAGGCTCAAGGTAAAGTTGTAACCGTGGTACTGAATAGTAGTAGCTATTTAGGTGGAGCACATGGTTCTGCTGCACAGCATTATTATAATTTTGATTTAAAAGAACAAAAGCAGATCAAGCTTGAAGATTTGTTACGCCCACAGCAAAAAACTGCATTGGAAAAGTTAGCCCATGAAGCCTTTAAGACTTGGGTTACAGACTCTAAACTGGCTGATAATGTAGGGGAATATGAGCAAGCTTGGCCATTTAAGTTATCTGATAACTTCTTATTGGGTGAGCAAGGTTTAATTCTTCAATATGGTGAATATGAAATTGGACCATATGTGGTGGGATTACCTCGACTAGTCATTCCATATGACCAATTACAAGACGTATTGAAACAAGAGTATTTGCCACAGCCTAAAGCTAAACCAGCTTCAGCACCAGTTGCAAAAAGTGCTGGCTAATGCATTTGTTTGATACCCATACCCATTTTGATGTTGCTGATTTTGATGAAGATCGGCAACAGTTAGCGCTTAATGCCAAAAAAGTGGGCGTAGATGCATTAGTCTTAATTGGTTTTGTGCAGTCACGTTTTGATGAATTGGTGCAGACTCATCATCAGTTAAAGGGCTGGGAAAATGTGCCCACTTCATATTTAGCACCAGGCTTACATCCGTTTTATATTGAGGAGCATCAGCCAGAACATCTTTCTCACCTTGAACATATCTTGCAGCAACAGGACTGTGTGGCAGTAGGTGAAATTGGCTTAGATACTTTCTTAAAAGAACATAAGCAGCCCGATATATATGCTAAGCAAAAGCAATATTTTGCAGATCAATTAGAGCTTGCAACCCAATACCAAAAACCAGTATTACTCCACATTCGAAAAGCGCATGGTGATGTGCTCGCTATATTGAAAGCTCAAAAATTTAAATTGGGTGGCATTGCTCATGCATTTAGTGGGGGGGTAGAAGAGGCAAAAGGCCTGATTAAACTTGGTTTTAAAATTGGTGTGACGGGGCAGATCACCAACCCAAACGCAAAAAAACTTCATACGGTTGTGCAGGCCATAGGTGCCGAGCACTTGGTGATTGAAACAGATTGCCCAGATATGACACCGCTTTGCTGTCAAACCTCAACTGAACAACGTACTCGTAATACTCCTGTTAATTTGCCTTATGTATTACAAAGTTTGGCCGAAAATTTAAATATGCCAGAGTCAGATTTAGCTGAGGTGCTGTGGAAAAACTCTCTCACCGCATTGAAATTATCGTAATAAAAATCAAAGATTAAAAATATTAACTAAAACAAAACACAGCGATTAAAAAAGAAGCTTAAAGTAAGAAAACAACATGTAAAAACGTGAAAAATAACATTGCCAGACATGGGAGGATAACCCAATGGCTAAGTATAGCAATATCAATAGTTTTAATGCTTTACAGACGCTAACAGTAGGTTCCAGCAATTATCAGATTTTTAGCTTAGCCCAAGCAGAGAAAACGCTAGGGGATATTGCCAAACTGCCGAAATCTTTAAAGGTATTATTGGAAAACTTATTACGGTTTGAGGATCAGCATAGCGTTAAAACTGAACACATCCATGCTTTAGCCGAATGGCTAAAAACCCGCACCTCAGATCAGGAAATTCAATATCGACCTGCGCGGGTTTTGATGCAAGATTTTACGGGTGTGCCAGCAGTGGTTGATTTAGCTGCAATGCGAGCAGCGATGGCACAAGCGGGCGGCGACCCTGAAAAAATTAATCCATTATCTCCTGTTGATTTGGTGATTGATCACTCGGTGATGGTCGACTATTTTGCTGACGATCAGGCCTTTGAAGAAAATGTACAAATCGAGATGCAACGTAATGGTGAGCGATATCAATTTTTACGCTGGGGGCAATCTGCATTTAATAACTTTAGTGTAGTGCCACCGGGCACAGGTATTTGCCATCAGGTCAATTTAGAATATTTGGCACAAGCGGTGTGGCTGGGCGAAGATAACGGTCAGACTTTTGCTTTTCCAGATACTTTAGTGGGTACAGATTCACATACCACCATGATTAATGGTTTAGGTGTTTTAGGTTGGGGTGTAGGGGGAATTGAGGCAGAAGCGGCTATGCTTGGCCAACCGATTTCGATGCTGATTCCTGAGGTTATTGGTTTTAAATTGACAGGAAAACTACCAGAAGGGATTACGGCAACTGATTTGGTGCTGACCATTACTCAAATGCTTCGTCAAAAAGGGGTGGTGGGTAAATTTGTAGAATTCTATGGTGATGGTTTAGCAGATTTACCACTTGCTGACCGTGCAACCATTGCCAACATGGCACCAGAATATGGGGCGACTTGTGGTTTTTTCCCAATTGATGAAGTGACACTAGGATATTTGAGATTAACTGGTCGTCAAAGTGATCGTATTGAATTGGTTGAAGCGTATAGCAAAGCACAAGGTTTATGGCGAAATGCAGGTGATGAACCTGTTTTTACCGATACTTTAAGCCTTGATATGAGTACGGTTCAAGCAAGTTTGGCAGGTCCAAAACGTCCACAAGACCGAGTGCTTTTATCAGAGGTGCCGAAAACCTTTAATGCGCTCATGGAGCTAACATTAAAACCAGCTAAAGAAGCTAAAGAGCGTTTAGAAAATGAAGGCGGTGGTGGTACTGCTGTCGAGGCAAAAAAAGCAAATATTCAACATGAAAGCCCCTCATGCGTGATTGAAGGACAAACCTATCCATTAAATCATGGTGATGTTGTTATTTCGGCTATTACATCTTGTACCAATACTTCTAACCCAAGTGTAATGCTGGCAGCGGGTCTGCTTGCTAAAAAAGCGATTGAAAAAGGTTTGCAGCGTAAGCCGTGGGTGAAAAGTTCTCTTGCACCAGGTTCTAAAGTCGTGACTGATTATTTGCTGGCTGCTGGGCTTACGCCGTATTTAGATGAGTTGGGCTATAACTTGGTGGGATATGGTTGTACAACCTGTATTGGGAACTCAGGTCCACTACCCGAACCAGTTGAAGAAGCAATTCAATGCCATGATTTGAATGTTGCATCAGTACTTTCTGGTAACCGTAACTTTGAAGGACGTGTACACCCATTAGTTAAAACAAACTGGCTTGCTTCGCCACCTTTGGTAGTCGCTTATGGTTTAGTTGGTAGTATTCGTACCGATTTGACCACACAACCTATTGGGCAAGGTAAAGATGGGCAACCTGTTTATTTAAAAGATATCTGGCCAAGTCAGGCAGAAATTGATGCCGTTTTACAGAAAGTAAATACCGACATGTTCCATAAAGAATATGCTGCGGTGTTTGATGGTGATGAAAGCTGGCAATCAATTCAGATTCCAAAAAGTAAAACTTATGAATGGGCTGATGATTCGACTTATATCCGCCATCCGCCATTCTTTGAAGGCATTGGTGAACCACCAAAACCAATTAAAAATATTGAACAGGCAAATATCTTGGCAGTGCTTGGTGACTCAGTAACGACTGACCATATTTCACCGGCAGGTAATATCAAAAAAGACAGTCCGGCAGGTCGGTATTTACAAGAGCAAGGTGTTGAGCCAAAAGACTTTAACTCCTATGGTTCTCGACGTGGTAATCATGAAGTCATGATGCGCGGGACTTTTGCCAATATTCGTATTAAAAACGAGATGCTTGGTGGGGAAGAGGGTGGTAATACCATTCATGTGCCAAGTGGTGAAAAGCTCGCTATTTATGATGCCGCAATGCGCTATCAACAAGAACACACACCACTTGTGATTATTGCTGGTAAAGAATACGGAACAGGTTCTTCACGTGACTGGGCTGCCAAAGGAACGAACTTGTTAGGTGTCAAAGCTGTCATTGCTGAAAGTTTTGAACGCATTCACCGTTCAAACTTGGTAGGTATGGGCGTGTTGCCATTACAGTTTGTTGATGGGCAAACTCGACAATCTCTCAACTTAACTGGTCATGAGGTGATATCAATTCGAGGTTTGTCTGATGGCGTTCAGCCTCATCAAATTCTTGAGGTTGATGTAAAAGGGCCAAATGGAGTCGCCAGCCACTTTAATGTGTTATGTCGAATTGATACGTTAAATGAGGTTGAGTACTTTAAGGCGGGTGGTATTTTGCATTATGTACTGCGGAATTTGATTGCTGGTTAGTTAAAAAAGAAACCCCGTAAAATATGGGGTTTCTTTTTATGAAAATCTAACTAAATTTAAATAATTTCTTCCAGCTAAATGATGACGTCAGTACCCAAACATCGAATGGATTAAAATATAGTGAATCTACATCAAAAAAATCGCTAGATGCTTTTAGGGAAAGCTTTAGTGGTTCTGATTCTTCATCAGCCGAAAAAGTTTGATTTTCTAATAACTCTGGGTTTTCTATAAGAAGATATAACAAGAAGTTATTCAAAATATAGGATGCTTGATCTACCTTTAGGTTTATACATCCATCTGGTTTACCGAATTGCTGCATTCCACAAGAGTAGAGTAAATTATCATCAGAAATAATAGGGATAAAGGCTTTAAATAGATCTAATATATTTTCAGCGTTATAGCTAAGCCAATCGCTTTTAAGGTGTGTAAGACCCGAAGTCTCAACTTTAATTGCTAAGCCACCTGCTTTCATGAGGGCCTGACCTATTAACAGAGCTTGTTGTGCTAACTCTATTGATCCGCCATCACAAACAACATAAATAACCATATTATGTTGTTCAATTTTTTTTAATTCGCTTTCAGAAAAACGACCTAGACTAAATGATCTAAAAACCTCACTGATATTTGGATCATTTCCATATTCTTCAACTTCACCGTAATATTCGTTTGTTAAAGATTTAATAATTGAGCCCGCATAAATATATCCAGTTTTATTAACAAGTAGGGCATGTAATAGAGCTTGATGATTTTCCCAAATACCAGGAATACATAAGATAATTTTTTGATTAAATTCTTGATTCATTATTAATAAGTTCTAAGGAGCTTTTCCCACTCATAATATCGTAAAAGATATGCGATACCAATTGATTGAGGTAAAATACCTCCCGTGTTTTATATCCCCAAAGAGTAGCAATGACCGATCTCCAACAAGATGAATATGACCGCCGTTTTGCAGGTGTAGCCAAAGTTTATGGTGATTCATCGTTCCAGCACTATGAAAAAAGTCATGTGATGGTGATTGGTATTGGTGGGGTGGGCAGTTGGGCGGTAGAAGCATTAGCACGTACAGGTATTGGTGAGATTACACTGGTAGATATGGATGTGATTGCAGCATCAAATGTGAACCGTCAGTTACCTGCAATGACATCAACTTTAGGCTGTGAAAAAGTTGAGATTATGGCGGAACGTTGTCGCCAAATTAACCCACGTATTAAAGTAAATATTATTGATGACTTCTTAACGCCTGAGAATGTCACAGCGCTGTTAAACCCTGTACCAGATATTATCTTGGACTGCATTGATGACGTTAAAGCAAAATTGGCTTTAATGCTCCATTGCCGTTTTAATAAAATTCCGTTGATTGTGTCGGGTGGAGCTGGTGGCAAGCTCGATCCGCTTAAAATCCGTGTGGCTGATTTATCAAAAACAGAACAAGATCCAATGCTAGCGAAGCTACGTAGTCAACTTCGTGCTCGGGGCATCTGTAAAAAGCCAAAAGAGAAATTTGGCATTACTTGTGTTTATTCAATCGATAATCCATTTTCAAGTGCCGATGTTTGTCCATCGGCTGGTCTGCGTTGTGGTGGCTATGGTTCAGCGGTAGTGGTGACTTCAAGTTTTGCCATGATTGCTGTGGCTGAAGTTTTGAAGAAACTCGATTTGAAGAAAGCCTGATTTAAACATAAAAAAGCATGCTCTTATGTTGAAGGGCATGCTTTTTGTTTTTGAGAAAAACGATTTAATCATATAACTCTATAGTGTCGTGTTTGGGCTGTGGTGGAAGCTGCTGATCATAAAATTTAAAACACCATAAAATTAGAACAACGACAGTGAAGAGGGTGAAACCTTTAAAATACTTCATGAATAATTCAATCAAGTGTGTGGTCTTGATAAAATTCTAGCGAAGGCAATCTATCTAATCTAATATAGAAAATAGACCTAAGAATCTAATTTTGAGATGGTGATGCTCACATTAAAACAATTCCAATATTTCATAAAAATTGTAGAAGAAGGGAGCTTTACTGCTGCTTCAGAAAAGCTCTTTATTGCTCAATCTGCTTTAAGTCGACAAATTAAATTATTAGAAGAAGAAATTGATTTTCAGTTATTTGATCGCACTGATAAGAAAATAAAACTTACAACCGCGGGAGAGGTCTTCTATAAAAAAATAAAAGATAATATGCATTATTTAAATGAAATCATTGGACTTTCTAAGAATATTGCCGAAGGAAAAAATCGCCAGATTAAAATTGCCCACTCAAGCAGTATTATTATGGATGATAAAAAGGTTCAGATATTAAAAGAAATTAGCTTAGCCAAACATATAAATTTTGAGATAAATACTTTGTCATCTGAGCATCAAATTCTAGCTTTAATGAGCGGGGAAATTGATATTGGTTTGATTAGACCACCAGTTCGGCATACTTTAGATGAGATCAATGTTGTTAAGCTATATGAAGAACCTTTAATGGTGGCTGTGCATGTTGATCATGCTAAGTTTGCAAATAAACAAGAGATTCAAGTTAAAGACTTAAAAGATGAATATTTCGTTTCTACACCCCATTCTAAACGAGGCGGTTTAAGTTATTTGGTTTCAAACTTGTGTGTAGGGGCAGGCTTCTGGCCTAAAGCAGCGGTGATCCAATCACGTAAGCTAAGCCAATTACAGTTAGTCGCTGCAAATTTGGGTATTAGCATTGTTCCCCAAGAGTTCAAGCAAATATTACCCAAAAATGTAAAATTGATTCCTTTAGAAAATAAGAATCTTTTATCTGAAGTGGTTTTAGCTTACAGAGCAAACCAGAGTGATCTGATTCAACCTTATGTTGAGCAGATCTACCAGCTGCTGCAAGTGTGAGAGGTAATATGTTTAACTCATACTGAAATAATTATTGTGGCCCAGTGTGCTCACTAATAGAAAATGTATATTCGGTATCACCTTCTAACTGACGCTCCTGAGATAGGATGTCCATTTTGGGGCGTTTATGCTGGTAAAATTCCACATTAATACAACCACTATTGTTTACCTCATAGCGAATATAATAACGATCAGGCTCTAGAAAAAATGTTGCTTCTTCAAATGAGTGCAAAGATAGAATTTTCTTCTTGTCGTGATAAATCACGGAAGGGCAATCTAGTAGTCCGTTTGAATATTGTTTTCGTATCACATGAATCTGAGCTTTAGGAGTGGTTTCTTTTAATAAATATTGGGGCTGATAAATCCGTTTTTCAGGTACTTTTTTTAAAACCTCTTCAACTTTTGTATCTGGGGCAGCATACGTCATACTAAATGACGTCAGTAAGTAAAAGCTCAGCAATATTCTTTTCATAAAGTTCCATCATTATTTTTGACGAGTACAATATGAAAATAAAGCAAAAAAGAAGCCAAGCTGGATTTTAAGCGTTTGTTTGATAAGATGCTTGAAATGATTCAAGTGATTGAACATCTAGTTCTTAAGTAGCTTGCCCTAATCGGTAATAAGTATAGGTTACGCTATCATCTTTATAGACATCATAACTATTTTGTTTGAAGTCAGAGACCCATTCACTTCCTGTATATCCAGCAATATGTCCATAAACATGGTTACGGGTTCTGTGAATGATATAGATGTCGCCTTCTTGTGGTTCATCAAAGGCTGGATTAATTTCTTTATAGCCAATCTTTTTTAAGGTATCTCCCCAATCTGAAGCTGCGATTGGGTGGTTTTCGACATTGGCACCAGCAGATTCTAGTGCAAGGCGGATACTGCGTGCGCAACGAGCTTTACTGCGTCTAGAGGTAACACTTTCTAATTTTTCTACAAATTTATCAATATCTATAGCGGGAGTACTGGAAGTTTCTGTTTGATGATTATTGGGTTTCATAGTGAAAGGATAAGGAAGGCTTGGGGTGCTGTGGGATACAACAATGGCTGCCTGATTTGAATCCTGATACATGTAATTATCAGCTACTTGTCCGTCATAAATAATCATCGTGAAATCTCTACCGTGCTACTCATATCCATATTAAAAAAATCACCACCTACCTGTGGCGTTCAGAGATACTAATCGGCGTACCTTAAAAGTTTTGTTTATGTTATGTAATAACGTATCTTTTTTTCCAGAGGTACCTGCTTCGGAGTAAAAAGATGCTCATCAAAAGAGTGATTAAAAATAGTGAAATTTAAATTATTGATATCATTATAAATAAATAATTAACCAGAGCTTAAATTTGAATATTTTGCTTCAACATTTGCGAATATACTCAAAATCTAAGTCTCTGATTTAAAATGCCACATTTTCTTACAATTTAAGAAGCGCTCACAAGCTTAAGCTTGCTGCTCTTTTAAATATTCCTCGGTACGAATTAGAGCTGCTTGCATGTTGCTAATAGCCTGTTCTACATCACCTAAAGTTTTTGCATTTCCGCCACTTAGCGCTTGGCGCCACTTTCGAGCACCTGGCAAGTTTTGGAATAGACCTAAGATATGACGCGTAATGATTGAAAGAGGAGCACCTTCAGCCATACGTTGTTCAATATAAGGCAGCATTTGTTCCATAATATCGAATCGATCTGGTGCCTCTAAATTCCAAAGCTGACCCATTTCGGCGAGTAAGTATGGATTGTGGTAGGCTTCACGACCAATCATGACACCATCAACATGCTGTAAATGTGTTTGAGTTTCAGCAAACGTTTTAATCCCGCCGTTAATTTCAATGGTGAGATGTGGACGTTCTTGTTTTAAACGATAAACATCTTCATAGCGCAAAGGTGGAACTTCACGGTTTTCTTTCGGAGATAGACCTTTCAAAATAGCGATACGAGCATGCACAACGAAGTAAGTACAACCTGTTGCCGCAACAGTATCTACGAAATGAAGCATCTCTTCGTAAGATTGCATGTCATCGATACCAATACGGTGTTTGACTGTTACAGGAATCTTTACTGCCTTTTGCATGGTATGAATGCATTCAGCAACTAACTCTGGTTCTGCCATTAAGCAAGCACCAATTTTATTGTTCTGTACACGGTCACTTGGGCAGCCTACATTGAGGTTGACTTCATCGTAACCCCAGTCTTCGGCCATTATTGTGCAGGTCGCAAGCTCTTGCGGATTTGAGCCACCAAGTTGCAATACGATAGGGTGTTCTTGTGCGCTGTAGTCCAAATGACGTTTTGCATCGCCAAAAAGAATCGCACCTGTGGTCACCATTTCTGTGTAGAGCACAACATTTGGGTTAAACAAGCGTGCAAAGAATCGATAATCCTTTGTAGTCCAGTCCATCATGGGTGCGACAGAAATACGAGGTTGTAACGATTGAAGTGATTGCATAACCAATAGCCCAAAAGTCGCTAAATTAATGAAAGGGCAGCATTATACGAGGTTTATGCTTGAATCGACAGAGGCATTTAGCCGAGTAATTTATAACCACCCTTGTGTTGAATATAGGAAGATGATTTATAACAAGTTACCTTATTGGGAAACCATTTTCTTTTTTTGTAAGATCGTATCGAACATGCTAAATAAAATACAAAGAACGACTAGCCCAATCCCTGCAAGGCAAGTCATGGTCCATCCACCACGGTTCCATGCAAAAATTCCTAATGCCGAACCGCCTGCACCGCCAATAAAGTAAGTCGTCATATAAATGGCATTAATACGAGACTTTGCATCTGGTCGTAAACGGAAAATAATACTTTGGTTGCTGGTGTGTACGAGCGCGAGTGCTAATTGAATTAAAGCAAAACCAATAACATAAGTAGAAAGTAGAGTTTGTCCGAAGTAGAAACAAACCCAACTTACTAAGAACAGCCCGCAGCCCATCCATGTCAGTAAGCCAGTATGTCCTTGATCCGCATATTTACCAATGTAACGTGTTGATAGAGCACCGAAGATACCTACTAAAGGCACTAGTCCAATAAAGAGATCAGGTAAGTGATGTGCTGAGGTAAGAAGTAATGCGATGGTGGAATACAAGATACTTACTGCTGCAAAGGCGAAAGCACCTGTAAGCGCTCTTAATAATAATCGCTTTTCCTGCTTTAAAAGTTGAGCCATGGAAACAAAGATTTGCCCATAGTTCATTTTCATACGTAAGACATAAGGTAAGCGGCTTTTTAAGGTAAATGCCAACAGCAGCATTAATATGCCACTTACTACATACACCACTTTCCAGTGGAAAAGGTTCGAAAATAAGCCTGCCAGACTGGTAGAGAGTAAAATTCCGACTAATAAACCACTCATTAAAAAACCAATGATTTCTCCAGTTTTTTCGGGTTTTACAGTCATTGTGGCAAGAGGAATAAGCACTTGAGCGGCAACAGAAAACAAGCCTGCTAAAATTGTACCAATCCATAGCATAGGCAAGTTCACAGCAAAAGCAGAAGTAAATAGGCCAATTGCACAAAGCACCATTAAAAACGGAATAGCCTTGGCTTTATTGACGATGTCACCCATTGGAACAATAAAGAGTAAACCGAGGGCATAAGACACCTGAGCAAATGTCACGGTTAATGCTGCTTGTGCTTGAGTTACAGCAAACTCTTGTTGAATCGAGTGAATTAGAGGCTGACAATAGTAATTCACACCTGCACATAAGCCACATGCTGCTGCCATCAACCAAAGCAAAGGTTTATTCTGACTGATATCTTCAGGGGTAGACATGATGTTCTCTCGATTTTATTAGGTGTATGTGGTTGCTTCAACTTCAATAAGCATGTGTTCTAGCGCAAGGCGTGGTACAGGAATGAGTGTACAGGCTGGAAAAGGATGATTTTTCCATAAATTTTGCATAATTTTAATCAAAATTTGATGTTTTTCGACCGAATGGTCAACAACTAAAACTCTTAACACTGCAATGTTACTAAGCTCTGCATTGGCAGCTTTTAAAGCATATTGAATGTTATTAATGGTTTGGATAACTTGTTCTTCAAAATTTGGGCTTAATTCACCTTTTGAGTTTTCGCCTCCTTGACCTGCAATATGAATAATCTTTTTAAAATTTTCTACTACAGCCACATGACTATAAGCATTTGGGGTAGGGTCATATAAAGTTGATGGATTTATGATTTTAAAAGTTTCTTTATTCATGGAACTCAACCGTTCATTCAAATTTAGATGAGTATCCAACCTCAACTTAAGTTGAGGTCAAGAGAATTTAATGTTTTAGCCTTTTCTTTCTTAATGTAATCATCATCACACCAATAATATTGAGAAGGCAACCGACCCATTGCCACATATTTAAGTGTTCATTTAAAAAGGCAACGGCAAGTAAAATCGTTAAAACCGGTCCAATCGAAGCAATCATTGCAGATTGAGAGGCGCCTAATCGTTCAATACTTTGCATGAGCATAACAGTAGGTAAGACGGTCACTAAGAAGCCTAGACCAACCCCATACCAAATTACACTAGAGGGTAGCTGTAATAGAAGTTGAATAGGTTGAGGTGTGCTGAGTGCATAGTGCGTTAATGTACCAATACAAGCCACAGTTAATGCTAACCCTGTGAAATTCCAAGAACCAAATTTCTTAATTAATGGTGGGGTTAGTAATAAATAGCCTGCAAAAGCTACCGCACCTGCAAATACTAAACTTGTACCTAGCCAGAAGTTGCCCTGAATTGGTGCGTTGTTGTGCTCTTGAAGCATGACCAGCACGGTTCCACCATAACTAAGAAAAATGGCAAATAAACTTTTTGCATCTAATTTTTGTTTGTAGAGTAAGCTTGAGACGATGACAGTAAGCGTGGGATATAAAAATAGAATAATTCGTTCTAGAGAGGCACTAATAAACATGAGACCCATAAAATCGAGCCAACTGGCAAAGTAGTAGCCTAATAGACCGGCAAAAATTAAAATTAGCCAATCCTTCTTTTTTATGCCTTTATTATGATGCCTGTTAAACCAACAAATAAGTAGAAAGAACGGTAAAGCGCTTAACATGCGTAAAGCCATCAGGACTGTGGCATCTACTAATGGAGAAAGGGCATAAGTCTGTTTAATAAAGATTGCTTTTGTACTGAATAGAAAAGCAGAGCAAAGAGCAAAAAAAGACCCGATTTGAAACGAAGAAAGCGAAATTTTCATATACAAGACTGTATAAGAGAGACTGTTGTCTACAAAAAAAGAAAAATCTTCCTATATTACACCTCAAATCAAATATCGTGAATCATCAGTTCAAAATATGGGTATTTATTAAATAAATATTGGGTGGTATTTTAAAAAAGTTCAATTAGAATCCAAATTCTGTACAAAGAATACACATGGGGGAAACATTGCGGCTTGCAATGTTTTTGACAATGAGAAATTAGCTTGAGGAACGCTCATGCAGATCGGAATCCCAACCGAAACTGTCGTCGGTGAAAATCGTGTAGCTGCTACGCCAGAGACAGTAAAGAAGTTGATTAGCGCTGGTCATAGCGTTGTGATTGAACGTGGTGCTGGTGTAAAGGCCGCGTACATTGACAGTGCTTATGAACAGGTCGGTGCAACCATTACGGATGATGCCTATACGGGTAGTCAAATTATTTTGAAAGTTCGCGCGCCACAAGGCGGGGAAATTCAAAAACTTGCAGCAAATACTGCTGTTGTAGCAATGTTTGATCCTTATCGTAATACCGAGCTAGATCAGTTTGCGAATCAGCAAGTTTCTGCTTTTGCTCTGGAATTGCTTCCTCGTACGCTTTCTCGTGCGCAGAATATGGACGTATTGTCTTCTCAGGCAAACCTTTCTGGTTATAAATCAGTTTTGCTTGCTGCTGCTGAATATCAGCGCATGTTCCCAATGCTTATGACTGCTGCTGGTACTGTAAAACCTGCTCGTGTTGTGATTATGGGTGTGGGCGTTGCAGGTCTTCAGGCAATTGCAACCGCAAAGCGTTTAGGCGCAATTGTTGAGGCGACCGATTTACGTCCTACAGCAAAAGATCAGGTTGAATCTTTAGGTGGTAAGTGGTTAGACGTACCAATGTCTGAAGAAGAACAACAACGTGCAGCGGATGCCGCTAAAAATGGTTATGGATGGATGCCGGGTGAGCAATACATCAAAGACCAAGCTGCGATTGTTGATAAGGCTGTTTCTAACGCTGACATCGTGATTACTACTGCGCTCTTGCCGGGTCGTGATGCACCACGTCTGATTAAGGCTGAAACTGTTGCCAAGATGAAACCGGGTTCTGTCATTTTAGATATGGCTGTTGAAACTGGCGGTAACGTTGAAGGCTCTAAAGTGGGCGAGACTGTTTTTACAGAAAATGGCGTGAAAATTTTGGGTATTCCAAATATTCCGGCAACTGTAGCGACAGAAGCTTCAGCGCTATATGCACGTAACGTTTTTAATTTCGTAGAGACTTTATTCGACAAAGAGAAAAACTTTGCGATTAATCAAGAAGACGAAATCCAAAAAGCCCTATTGGTCACTCATGGCGGTCAAGTACTGCTTAAGCGTGGTTAAGGAGATTTCTCATGGTTGAAACTATTACAATTTTCGTCCTTGCCATCTTCGTAGGTTATTACGTAGTTTGGGGTGTTACACCAGCTTTACATACGCCGCTTATGGCTGTAACCAATGCATTGTCATCTATTATTGTAGTAGGTGCGATGTTGCAAACTGTAGGTCTACCTATTTTGGGTGTGGATGCTAACGTTGCATTTCAAAGTGTAAATGTGGTGAGCGTACTTGGTGCGATTGCAGTATTTTTGGCAAGCATTAATATTTTCGGTGGCTTTGCAGTAACTGCACGCATGCTGGAAATGTTCAAGCCTAAGCAAAAGAAATAAGAGGGCTTTGACATGGAATTTATTCAAGCAAATGCAAACTGGTTGTACCTTGTTGGCGCAATCCTCTTTATCTTGACGCTTCGTGGCTTGTCTGGCCCTAAAACAGCAATTCAAGGTAACCGTTACGGTATGATCGCGATGGCGATTGCAGTTGTAACGACTTTCTTTGTTGCGAATAACCCAGTGATCTGGATGATTGTTGGTGCAATGGTGCTCGGTGCAATCGTAGGTATTGCACGTGCTCGCACTGTACCAATGACGCAAATGCCGGAAACTGTTGCACTTATGCACTCTTTAGTTGGTTTGGCTGCTGTTTTAATTGCAATTGCTGCAATTTTACATAACAACCAATTAACTGAATTGTTTGCTCAAAATGAAGCAGCTTTAACGGCAGCTGGTGTGCAACATGTGCACATGAGCAAAGTTCACTTATTTGAATTGTTTGTTGGTTGTTTCGTTGGTGCGATTACCTTTACTGCATCTGTGTTTGCGTACGGTAAATTGGCTGCGAAAAAATGGGCTAAAACAATTTCTGGTGCATGGGTTAAACCTGTTCAAGCGCTTATCTTTATTGCGATGTTGGCTTGTGGATTTTACTTCTTCACGACTGGCAACATGACTGCTTTCTGGGCAATGACAGCTCTTGCGCTTGCATTTGGCTGGGTGTGGATTGCACCAGTTGGTGGTGGTGATATGCCTGTAGTAGTGTCACTTCTTAACTCATTCTCTGGTTGGGCTGCGGCAGGTATTGGTTTTACACTTGAAAACAACATGTTGATCGTTGCGGGTTCTCTCGTAGGTTCATCTGGTGCGATTCTGTCGTACATCATGTGTAAAGCAATGAACCGTTCGATCATCAATGTATTGTTTGGTGGTGCAATGGGCGGTGCAGCGGTTGCTACTGCTGCCAAAGGTGAGCAAGTTCAACGTAACCATCGTTCTGGTTCTGCTGATGATGCTGGCTTCTTGATGTCAAATGCTGATAGCGTTGTGATTGTACCTGGTTATGGTATGGCGCAAGGTCGTGCACAAAATGCTGTAAAAGAATTATGTGAAATTCTAAAAGAGCAAGGTGTTCGCGTTCGTTTCGCAATCCATCCTGTTGCTGGTCGTATGCCTGGTCACATGAACGTATTGCTTGCTGAAGCGGACGTGGCGTATGAAGACATCTTGGAAATGGATGAGATTAACTCAGACTTCCCTGCAACAGACGTAGTGCTTGTAATTGGTGCAAATGACGTTGTGAACCCTGCTGCGAAAGATGATCCAAGCTCGCCAATTTATGGTATGCCGATTCTTGAAGCTCATAAAGCGCGTACAATCATGGTGATTAAGCGTTCTATGGCAACAGGTTATGCTGGTCTAGACAACGATTTGTTCTATAACGAAAAAACAATGATGATCTTTGGTGATGCTAAGAAAGTTGTTGAAGATATGACAAAAGCAATCAATGGTGGTGGTCACTAATCTGACCCCAATCAGGATTGTAAAAGCCACCCTCGGGTGGCTTTTTTTATTTGGCTTATTTGTTTAAAGAAATTTTTCTACAAGGTTTAGAGATTGTTGATAGAGGTCACGTGCCAGTTGCTGATTTTTGGCATGCGATGATTTCCAGTCTGGCATATGTGCGCTGACATATTCGCCATTACGGTTTTGCCAAGTATCTCCAGTTGCCATTTCTGTAATGAGGTTTGCTGGAACTGAAGTTGGAACTAATCCTAATTTCATCGCTGCATAAACTGGTTTTGGTAAGTCACGATAAATATCGGAAGCAACACCACCAGGGTGTAATGCATTATTAGTAATTGAGCTTCCAGCTAGCTGTTCTGCTAATGCATTGCTGAATAATAAATTTGCAAGCTTTGATTGCCCATAATAGAACAGGGGATTGTAAAAACCTTCTGCGCGAAACTTGTTGGGTTTAATTGAGCCCACCCAGTGAGCAATAGATGCAAGATGAATAATACGTGCTTTCGGAGATTGTTTTAAAACTGGGAGTAATTTTTGAGTAAGTAAAAAATGACCTAAATAGTTAACCCCAAATTGTTGCTCAAAGCCTTCATTGGTCAATTGTTTGGTTTTGGCAAATAAGCCTGCATTATTAATAAGTACGTCAAGGCTGTCATAGCGATCAGCAATTTCATCTGCTGCTTTTCGGGTTAACTCAAGACTGTTTAAATCGAGGGAAACTAAATCGATTTGGCCTTGATTAAGTGAGCGTAGTTTGTTTTGCGCATCTTGGGCTTTTTGTGGATTTCGGCACGCTAGAATGACATGTTGTCCTTGTTTAACGAGTTGTTCTGCTGTAGCAAAGCCAATGCCCGTATTGGCGCCTGTAATTAATATCTTCACTTTCTGTACTCCGGTTATGCTATTTATTGGTGAGAACTTTCAGAAAATATATAGTGCTGCAAATCTGACAATTTGTCATGTCAAATTTAAGTAAGAGTAATGAATAATCTTTATATAATTAAAGCCAAATCACTAATTTGAATGTTTTTTAATGGTGAGGATGTGAAATGACTAATGGAAATAAAAAAAGTCATATGCGAGAAATTCATGGCAGAACAAAGTGTCCTTGTGAAAGTGGGAAAACATACGCGCAATGCTGTAAACAAACTGATCTAAAGTGGTGCGTTAATGATAATGGTGTGTTTTTGAAAAAAATTCCATTAACAGAGGAGGTATTAGAACTTTTACAACAGGCTGAAGATCACTTCTTGCAAGTGTTTGAAAGAAAGTCTTATAAAAATGATCCAGTATTTCTTGCTAAATATCTACTGTCAGATGTGGATATGCAGCGCGAAATGGTTAAGGTTATGGAAAAGGCTGAAATAGCGCCTGAATTCATTTACGCATATCAAAAGACGGGTGGGCTTTTATTGACAGAGGAAAATGAAAAGCTAGCAACAGGAAAGGATCTAGAAGACTGGAATGATGCAATTGAGGAGTATTTCTGTGATGTGCCAAAAAAAATAAGTAAATTAGAAGCTTTATTTCAGTCTTTTATTGATGAGGTCTCTACTTGTATTATTTGTATTGGTTATATTTTGGAGAAGGGAATATTAAAGTCAGCAATAAAAGGAAAAAGTTCAAGTAAATTTTTTACTGTGGATGACTATGTGCTCTTACATGTAACGCAGACTGCAAATACTCTTAGGGCGATTGATGTATTGTTAAATGAAAGAATGAGTGGTAATAGTTTGCCTTTAGTAAGACATATATATGAAAATTATATCCATATTGTTTTTGCACTGAATTGTCCTGATCAACTTATAAATTTAATTGATGTACCTTTGGGGTTGTCTCAAGGGATGTATGCATATGGTAAAAATAATAAGGGAGAGGAGGATAAAAGAGTAATTATTAGAAAGTCTGATGGAAAGAAATTTAAGGGACATATTTCAAACTATTTAATGTTAAATAGTAGTAAATATAAAGAAGATACTTTGCTATTTAATTTTTTATATAAGTTTTTATCTGACTACACACATCCATCATTAAATAGTCTTTCTTTAAGAGTAGATAGAGATGGTCAAATAGATCATTTGAAAAATAGTTTAGAAGAAGAAGCTAGGTTTTATTCGATATGCTTTTCGGGGATGGTTCTAGATCAAATGAGAAGCTTGAATTGTGTTTCAAAAAGGGCGAAAAGAGATATTGCAGTGATTGTGCGTAGAATTGCTAGAAAAGCTAATGAGTTGTTAGATGTGCTATATGCTAACGAGAAACCTGAGCATATCAGTATATTACAAATTAGAATGTCGAAATTGGGATACTAATTTTTATAATTCTCAGATAAAAAAAAGCGGCTCAAAAGAGCCGCTTTTTTTAAAAGCAAAATTTTAAGCAACCGACTCTGGAGCGGTACGCCATAAGCTTTCTAAATCATAAAATTTACGAGCTGTTGGTAGCATCACATGTACTACAACAAAGCCGAGATCAATTAAGATCCATTCTGCATCTCGTTCACCTTCAACGCCAATCGGGCGGAAACCGGCTTTTCGAGCTTCTTCTGCAACATTGTCTGCAAGTGCTTTCACATGACGAGTAGAAGTACCGCTCGCAATTACAATAGCATCAGCGACATTGCTAATTGAGCTAACATCTAACTGGAGAATATCTTTTGCTTTTACATCAACTAAAGCGTCGTGGACGACTTTGAGACAAGTTTGTACGTCTTTATTTGAGGTATTCATTGCGAAATCGTGAGAATTAGACACGCTGGGCGATGGTTCTAAATTCATATAGGGTATATTTTCCTGACAATTACTCACTATCTAATATAGTGGTTTTCGCGCTAAATTTCAAACAAAACTCGTAACAGTTTATATATTTACATCATCCGAAAAATACTTTTTCTTCCATGTAAATGACTGATTTGAAGTATTTTCAGGCTTGTATTCCGCTGCAATATAGTTTTGATAAGAACTTTGTTTTAACCAAGAAAAAATTTGTTCATAAGGAATTTCAGCTGTATCTGGCTCATGACGGCCCGGACAGTCCGCAAATTGAATATGACCAATTGAGTTAATATTCTCTTGTAAACCTTCAAGAACGTCTTCGCCCATCATTGCCATGTGATAGCAATCATATTGCATTTTTAGAGTAGGGTCGTTGACTGCTTCTAGCATTTCTTGTGCCTGCGCAATATTTTGCACTAAAAAGCGGGGCATATCTGTACCGTTAATCATTTCAAAAACGGGTTCTATATCGTGTTCATTGAGTAAATTGCAGGCAAGTTTTAAATTGGCTGCTAAGGTTTTTAAACAAGGCAGTAAGTCAGCATCGAGCGGTTGTTTGCCCGCTAAAATATTAACACGAGGAACCTTTAAAGCAGTGGCATAGCTAATAGCTAACTCTAATGCCTCATGGAAAGCTATTTCTTGGCCGGGAATGCCTGCTAAACCGTTTCCGCCTTGCATAAGATCACCCGCAGGCACATTGATTAGACACAGACTAAGATTATAGCGTTCGAGTTGAGTTTGAATATCTGCAATAGTTAATTCATAAGGGAATTGAATTTCTACATATTCAAAGCCCTGTGCATGGGCCAGAGCGAAGCGTTCAATTAAAGGAACTTCGGTAAAAATCATGGATAAATTGACTGCAAGACGACCCATACACAAACTCCGTTTATTTTTGCTCTATTAATTGAATCATAGTAGCTAAATCTTTCTCAGCAAAGCCATTTTTTTGGTGAGTTTGTAGCTGTAATAGAGCTTTTTGTGCAACTGGGATGTCTAAATTAACATTGTTAGCCAATGTTACTGCGTTATTAAGATCCTTAGATAATGTTTGAACTTTCCACTGAACTGGCTCAAAGGTATGAGTTGCCATACGTGGAGTTAGAATTTGAAAGGGTTTAGAGTCCGCAAATCCGCCTGCTAAAGCTGGAGCGAGTAAAGTCGTATCTACGCCAGCTCGGTCTGCAAGCGCGACAGCTTCTGCAATAAGGGCGCTGTTGGCTGCAACAATCAGTTGATTACAAATTTTGGTGGCTTGGCCAGTTCCTGTATCGCCCATTCGAGTTACACGTTGTGATAGAACATTATAAACAGGCGTTAGTTCCGTAATCGTTTGAGCATTACCGCCTGCAAAAATGACAAGTGTGCCTTGTTCTGCTCCAGCTGTTCCGCCTGATACAGGTGAATCAATCCAAATAGCGTCATGTGTGGCAGCTGCTTGAGCAAGGGTTTTTGTTGCAGCAACAGATAAGCTTGAGAAATCCACAATAACTTGTTCAGCTTTTAAGTTAGGTTGAATTTTTTCAAATACTGCCTCTACTGCTTTGTCATCTGCTAGACAGATTAAAATAATAGGATAGTCACCAATATTTGAAAGTTCTAAAGGTTGTGCACCGATATCAATCAGTTCTTCACATGCAGAGAAGGTTCGATTCCAAACAGCAACTTGAAAGCCGGCTTGAATAAGGCGGGTTGCCATCCGACTTCCCATAAGCCCCATACCTAAAAAAGCAATAGGGGTATTACGATCAAAATTCATCATCTAAGCTCTTTATTTATATTGGCGTGGTAAAAAATTAACTTCCGGATGTTTGTCTTTTTTACGAGCAAGTTTGCTATTTTTACCAAGTAATAATTTAAGTTGCCAGATTTTTTCTAGACGCAATGATTTTTCTGGTTGATGCTCCATTGCATCAAGTACACGTTTTGCGGCAGTGAGGGCATCAGGTGAGCGTTGTAACATTTCAGCTGCAATCTCATTTGCTCTCTCTAGAGGTGAGTCACTTAAATGAGTCACAAGACCGATTTCTTTTGCATAATTCCCGTCAAAAACGCGAGCAGTTAAGGTGAGTTCTTTTGCAAGGTCAACGCTAATTAAACCTTTTAATGAGCGAGTAAGTCCCATATCAGGGACTAAACCCCAACGGCTTTCCATAATCGACATTTTTGTTTCTGGATGAGAAATTCGAATGTCGGAAGCCAAGGCAAGTTGCATACCTGCGCCGAAACAATATCCTTCTAATGCAGCAATAACTGGTACAGGTAAATTCTGCCAAGTCAGAAATGCTTTTTGAAAAAGGCTTTGTCCGGGTTTTACAAGTTCCCAAATGGCAAAAGCAGAGTTTTTCGGATTGTTTAGGTCGGATAAATCAATTCCAGCACTAAACACATTCCCTTCGCCTGTCAAAATAACACAGCGAATATCTCTATCCTTTTTAATTGCTTTTGCAGTTGAAACTAACTCTTTTAATAAGGCAAAACTCATTGCATTGCGTTTGTCTGGACGGTTTAAATATACCGTTGCAATGCCATTATTTTTTTCAATACGTAAGAGTGCCATGAGATTCCCGCTTCTTTTTTTATAGATGAACGGAGCATAACATGGCTGTAATTTGGAAACATGACAGCCCAGTCATGCCTCTTTGATAGAGATGTTAGTCAGGAATCACCAAGATTTGATGGGCTGCACTTTCTACCTCTTTAACGACAAGACCTAGTTCATTAAAGCGCTGCATCACTTCTTCAATGAAGCCTTCATCTGCTATACGGCGTTCTTTACGCAGCGTTGAAATAAACTGCTCAAAGTCCCCAGTCACTTGTTGTAGTTTTGGGGCGCCTACATAGCGAGTAGCACCATAGAGGCGATGTAAAACATGCTCAAGCTGAGGGAAGTCTTCAAGCTCAATCAGCTGCTGCATTTCATCTAGCTCAGTTGGAAAACTATCAACTAACATTTTAAGTAGATCTTGCGCTAAGTCTTCTTTATTTGCTGCAAGCTGCAAACTTTGTTGCCAGTTTAAAATTTGTGGATCTAAAGCGTCTGCAACGACATGATGGTCTTTATCTAAGGCTTTTGCTGTAAAGTTGTTCTTAGTCCATTGCGTTAAGATCTGGATGATTTGCTCCATTTGAATTGGCTTGGTGACATAGTCATTCATGCCTACTTTAAGGAGTTTTTGTTTTTCATCAGCAAGTGCGTGGGCGGTAAGCGCAATAATTGGAAGTTGCATTTCTCCGTCTAGTGTCGACTCTAAAGAACGAATAGCACGAGTGGTATCAATGCCTGACATGACAGGCATTTGAATATCCATAAACACTAAATCAAATGGTTTAAGTTTCTGATCAATTCGCTCTTGGATCAGGTTAAGAGCTTCTTGGCCACTAAGAGCTTTAGTTGTTTTAACGTTAAGTTCACCGAGTAAGGCTTCTAAAACAATTAAGTTAGGGAGGTGGTCATCCACTGCCAGAATGTGTAGACCCTGACCATTAAAGTCTTGTTGTTCCTCTTCAAAAATAGGTTGATCATTTAATAGTTGAATGAGTCCGCTTCGACTTAATGGTTGATAGAGAGGACGAGCACGGTATTCATTGAGCATGTTTGGCTCAAGCGTCATTTGATAGCCATAGACGGCTAAATTGCCTTGATAACGGCTGCGGATTTCTTTTAATAACGCTTCAGTGTCGCCGCTATGGTCAACAATGAGCCATGTATTATCTTTCTGATCAAGGTGTTTTAAACGGCTAAACAAGTCCAGAATCGATTGTGTTTCGATATGAGGAACATGGTAGTTTTCAAGGTAGTAACGTAAAACACTTGCTGTAGCAGGATGAGCAAGATACGACACCACTTGTAAATGCTCAAAGTGTGGATGTTCGATTTCGTAATCTTCATCTACCACAAATTGTGCAGTAAACCAGAAGGTTGAACCTTTTTCAGTTGGCGCACGTTCTTGGTTATCTTCAAAACCAATTTGACCATGCATGAGATGAACAAGCTGTTTAGAAATAGCTAAACCTAAACCTGTACCACCAAATTGACGTGTAACTGAGGCATCGCCTTGCGAGAATGATTCAAATAATTTTTTACGGTCTGTGCCGCTTAAACCAATACCACTATCTTGAACACTGAAATGAAGCAGACATTGCCCAATATCATCATGTTCCATACGAACACGAACAATAATTTCGCCATCTGGAGTAAACTTGATCGCATTAGAAATCAAGTTGGTCAAGATTTGCTTGAAGCGTAAAGCATCGCCAATCACTTCTTGTGGAATGTTATCCGCATAGTAAAAAGCCATGGCGATATGTTTTTGAGCAGCCAATGGAGACAGCATATCCATGACATCAAAGATGGCTTCTTCTAAATCAAAAGGTGCTGTTTCAAGTTCTAACTTACCTGCATCAATTTTCGAGAAATCTAATACATCGTTAATTAATGCCAATAAATGGGCAGATGACTTGCGAATGGTTTGCAAATAAAGATTTTGCTCATTATTTAAATTTTGTTGACGAAGCAATAAATGAATAAAGCCATCAATACTGTTTAGAGGTGTTCGAAGCTCATGACTAATATTTGCCAAGAAAACTGACTTCGCTTGATTTGATGAAATCGCTTGGTCACGTGCTTGACGATAAGTAATGTTTTGGACTTCTAAGGTATCTAGTGTTCTGCGTAAGTCTTCTTCTGTTTGTTCAGTGTGTTCTTTTAATTCTAAAAAGCTAAAGTGTAATCGCTTAACAACATTTGCAATATCACGCTGTAATAAGCGTAGCTCCCCAGTACTGTTAATGACTAGGTGCTGATCTAAAGTATCTGCATTTAGGCGTTGTAACTGCATGCGAATTTCATACATCGGCGCAATCCAGCGACGAGAGTAAAAATTCAAGCACAGTAAAAGTAATAATAAGGTCATTAATCCAGTAATGACGAGGGCAATCATAATGCGATAACGTGCCAACTCTAGAGGCTGGTTATCCATTTCAATCATTAACCAAACTGGGGCTTTTCCTGCTTTATTGCTAATTTGCAGTCCATAAATATTGTTGTGGTTATAAGAGATTGGACCGAAAAAACTATTATTACTAGGAAAACTTGGCCAATAACGATTATCACGATAACCAATACTTAAATAAGTCTGTCCATTGTTATCAATTAATACCGCGCGTTTAAGATTTTTTTCGCTAAACATGCTTTGCATAATGTGCTGAGCATGATCGTATTCATCGGGTTCTAGTTCGACTAGCGTATATAGATCTTTCGCAATTTGATTGTAGCGAGCTAAAATTGCTGAGGCGTGATGTAGCTGTTGTTGTTTTACCGAATGTGACGTTTCAGTTAAAACCAGAAAAGCACCGACCCCTGTTAAAATCATAATCGGCACAAAAATTAGAGCAATCAATTGCCCATATGCATGATTCAGACGTAAGCGTTTCGATAAGGTTTTATTGAAATTAGACATGGCTACATCAGATTTATCTCTCTGTACGGCATCTTATCACGCTTTATTTTAAAACAGACGGCATTTTATAAATGACCGAGCTTTAATCGCTTTCATGAAAAAGCATATTGAAATGGGTGCAGTAGCGAGCATTTTTTCATACAATAGGCGCACCTCGATATAGGTATTGATCATGAGTAATACACAACCTGACTTTTTAGCCGACGAATTTTTGTTAGATCACTATGTAGGTAAGACACCTCTAGTTCGTTTGCAGCGATTAGCTTTTCATACGCAAGCGACGGTTTTAGCAAAATTAGAAGGTAATAATCCGGCAGGTTCTGTAAAAGACCGTCCTGCATATAACATGATTATGCAGGCAGAAAAACGTGGTCAAATTAAGCCAGGCGACACCTTGATTGAGGCAACCAGTGGGAACACAGGTATTGCTTTGGCAATGGTTGCTGCAATGCGTGGCTATAAAATGAAACTTATTATGCCGAACAACATGAGTCAGGAGCGTAAAGATGCGATGCTGGCTTATGGCGCAGAGCTGATTGAAGTAACACCGCAGCAAGGTATGGAAGGTGCACGTGATTTAGCCTTGCAAATGGAAAAAGAAGGTAAGGGGCACGTTTTAAATCAGTTTGGTAACCCTGACAATGTTGAAGCTCATTATTTAACAACTGGTCCTGAAATTTGGAAACAAACAGGTGGGAAAATCACCCATTTTGTAAGCTCAATGGGTACGACTGGTACCATCATGGGTGTTTCTAAATATTTAAAAGAACAAAACCCAGATATTCAAATTATTGGTTTGCAACCAGCAGATGGCTCAAGCATTGCTGGTATTCGCCGTTGGCCAAAAGAATATTTACCTACTATTTTTGATAGTAGCCGTGTAGATCGTACTATTGATATTCCACAAATTGATGCTGAAAAGACCATGCGTAAATTAGCGCGGATGGAAGGCATTAGTGCGGGTACATCTTCAGGTGGCGCGGTATGGGCATCCATTAAGATTGCAGAAGAAAATCCAGATGCTGTTATTGTTTGCATTATCTGTGACCGTGGCGACCGCTACTTGTCTACAGGATTGTTTTCAGTACAGGACGATAACTCATAATTGAGAGAAATAATGCGTTTCCCTACCTTAGTTTTTGATATTGAAACTTTAACTGATTTAAAAGCGGGAGCGCATTTATATCATCTTGATTTACCAGAGGCTGATGTAGAGCAAGCATTGACTAAACTCCGTCGTCAAGAATCAGGCATGGATTTTCAACGCTTACCTTTGCATGAAATTGTTTGTATTTCTGGTCTATGGATTGATGAGTCTGGTTTTAGATTATTCTCTTTTAGTCGTGAACAATATTCTGAAGCTGAGATTTTGCAAAAGTTCTTGTCAATTTTTGATAAGCGTCATCCGACTTTAGTGAGTTGGAATGGCTCACAATTTGATTTACCCGTTATTCTATTTCGCGCGATGTATCATGGGCTTTCTGCACCAGGTCTATTTGATCAAGGCGAGATTGATAGCCAGAAACGTTTTAATAATTACCAAAACCGTTATCACCATCGCCACATTGATTTAATGGACGTGATGGCCATGTTTAATGGGCGTAATTTTCAAAAGCTTGATGATATTGCCTGCATTTTAGGTTTGCCGGGTAAACGCGGTGAGTCGGGTTATCATGTGCCTGAATATGTTCGTAATCAACAGTGGTTAAAATTGACTAGCTATTGTGAAGGGGATGTACTCAATACATGGTTTATTTATTTGCGTTGGCTCGTACTAAAAGGCCAGTTGAGCGTAGATGAACATAACCACTGGATTAGTTCGAGTATTGAATATTTACAGACCATGCCGCAGCAGTCTGATTTTCTTGAAGTATGGGAACGTACTTCCAAGCATACTGAATTTACTTCTCACTATTTTAATCCTTCAGATTTTTAGGTTCATCCTTTGAAACAACAAGCCAAATCTCGCAAGCCTCAACAACCTGAATATATTTTTCAAGTTGAAACACTTTCTCATGAGGGGCGGGGAATTGCGCATTATGGTTCTCATCCTGATCATCCAGCAGATAAGCATGGCAAGAAAGTTTTTATTCGCTATGCATTGCCCGGAGAAACTGTAAAGGCTCAGATTACCCATCAAGCAAAGCGTCTTGAAGAAGCTGAGATGGTGCAGTTGTTAGGAGAGCCTTCAACTCATCGCATAGATGCAATTTGTCCTCATTATGGTATTTGCGGTGGCTGTAGCATGCAGCATATCCATCCTGATGAGCAAATTCGTTTAAAGCAAAGTGTGCTCCAATCGCATTTACAACATTTTGCAGGAATTCAGCCTGAACAGTGGCTTGAGCCGATTCGATCTTTACAAACAGATTATCGTCGTCGTGCTCGAATAGGGGTGCGCTATCTGCCAAAGCCAGATCGCTTAATTATGGGGTTTCGTGAACATCATAGTAATCGACTAACTTCTATCCACACTTGTAGTGTTTTGGATAAAAAACTATCAGATAGTTTGCCTGAGCTGCGTATTTTACTCCAAAGTCTAAAAGGCAAAGCGCATATAGGTCATGTAGAATTAGCAAAAGGTGATCATGAAATTTCTTTATTGGTTCGTCATGTAGAAAAATTAAACAATTCTGATGTCAACCAATTAAAGCAATTTGCGTTAGACAAAGGGTGGCAGTTGTATTTGCAGCCTAAGGGGCCTGAAAGTATTCATCGTATTGATGATGAAAAAGGTGCTTTACGTTTACACTATGCCTTAGAGCGGTTTGATGTAAATTTTGCTTTTTCGCCATTGGATTTTACTCAGGTCAATGCCACAGTAAATGAACAAATGGTTCAATTGGCATGTGAATTGCTTCAATTGCAACCAGGTGAAAAGGTACTTGATCTATTTTGCGGTTTAGGCAATTTCTCACTCCCGTTAGCACGATGTGTTGGTGAGAGTGGTCAGGTTGTCGGTGTGGAAGGGAGTGAAGAAATGGTGCAGCGGGCAACAGCTAATGCAAAATGCAATAGTTTGGTGCAAGCAACCTTCTTTTCACAAGATTTAACAAAAGATTTTTCGCATCATTCTTGGGCAAATCAAGGATTTGATGCATTATTGATTGATCCTCCTCGTGCTGGTGCATATGAAATTATGCAGTATGTATCAAATTTTGGAGCAAAAAGAATCGTTTATGTATCATGTAATCCAGCTACACTGGCAAGGGATGCGGGTGTTTTGGTCCAATATGGTTACCAGTTAAAAAAAGCAGCTGTGATGGACATGTTTACGCACACAGAACATGTTGAATCCATTGCACTATTTGAAAAAATTCAAGAGATAAACGATTAAAAACATGAGTTACATATTGAGGAGAATGGTATGGTCACAGTACGTGAACAGTTACCTGAACAACTAACTGAGTTGTCCGAGGAAACGACTGTAGAGCATGCCGCCGAAACGCAAATCGGTTTAGCCTCATGGTTGGATCGGGTGCGTGAAATATTAGACGGGGCGAAGCTTGAACAGCTTGAGCAGGTTGCTCATTTAACCCTGCAAAAAGAGTTGGACTCAACGGTTAATCATCGTTCAAATACTTTCGCTACAGGCGTTGGAATGGCTGATATTCTGGCGCATCTCCATGTAGATGAAGATACTCTATCGGCAGCAATGCTCTATCGTAGTGTGCGTGAAGACATTACTGATATAGAAGAAGTAAAACAGAAATTTGGGGAGCAGGTCTATAACCTTGTCAAAGGCACTTTGGCAATGGGTAAGCTCTCGGAACTCATTGAGAAAAATAAACGGTTAGAAGATCATTTTAATAATAATCAACGAGAACATTTAAGTGGCATTTATAAAATGCTGATTTCGGTTACCGAAGATGTTCGTGTTGTTTTAATTAAACTTGCTGAACGTACCTATTCTTTACGGGAACTAGCAAATTCATCTCGTGAACGTCAAGAACGTGTAGCACGTGAAATTCTTACTATTTATTCGCCATTGGCGCATCGACTCGGTATTGCTCAGCTTAAGTGGGAACTTGAAGATCTCGCTTTTCGCTATTTAGCTCCAGATCGTTATAAAGAAATTGCGTCATTACTGAATGAAAAACGATTAGAGCGCGAACACTATATTCAGTTCGTGATTGATCGTTTAAAAAATGAGTTGGCGTCTTACGGAATCGAGTCAGAAATCACAGGTCGAGCTAAGCACATTTATTCGATTTATCGAAAAATGAAAAGCAAAAACCTGAGTTTTGATCAGCTTTATGATATTCGTGCCTTGCGTGTATTGGTCAATAGCGTTCCTGAGTGTTACCACTCTTTGGGTATTGTTCATCAAATCTGGCGTCACATTCCGCATCAGTTTGATGACTATATTACCAACCCGAAAGCAAATGGTTATCGCTCTTTGCATACTGCTGTAATTGCCGAGAATAAATCGCTTGAAGTACAAATTCGTACTCATGAGATGCATGACGAAGCAGAATTAGGCGTATGTTCGCACTTTAACTATAAAGAAGGTTCAAAGAATACCGACCATTCTTTTAATCATCGTTTGCATTCATTACGTGCTGTTTTAGAGCACTATCAAGAGCGCAATGAAACGACGGTACATCAAAACGAAGATGAAACAGAAGGCTTTGAACAGTTACAAGACTTTGAAGGCTTTGAGAAGATTTACGTTTTTAGTCGTGATGGTGATATTAAGGAATTGCCACGTGGCTCAACAGTTTTAGATTTTGCTTACCATGTCCATACGGAAGTAGGGAACAAGTGTTATGCAGCGCGAGTTAACCAGCGTTATGTGCCACTTACCTATACTTTAAAAACGGGTGAGCAGGTTGAGATTTTAACTAAAAAAGATCGTGATCCAAACCGAGATTGGTTGGTCAATTCTTTAGGTTATATTAAAACCTCTCGTGCTCGTGACAAGCTGCGTCATTGGTTTAGACAGCAAGATCGTAGTAAAAATCTTGAAGTTGGCCGTGAACTTCTTAATAAAGAGTTAGCTCGTCTAGCGATTCACCCAAAAAGTATCGATCTAAATGATTACTCATCACATTTTAACGTGAAAACGGGTGATGACATTTTGGTGAGTCTAGTAAGCGGTGACATTAGCTTACATGCCTTGATTAATCAGGTGAATCGTCAAATGCATCTAGATCAGGATGAACCTGAACTAGTGCTTAAACCAGCATTAAATCCACGTGCTAGCCATACATTGTCTGCTCATGGAATTTTAATTGATGGTTTAGACAATGTAGAGCTGCACATCGCGCAGTGCTGTCAGCCTGTACATGGTGAGTCAATCGCTGGATACATTACTTTGAATCGTGGTGTCAGCATTCACAAAGTCATTTGTTCAGACTACCAACGTATGATTAAGCAAGAACCAGAGCGTGCTGTTGAAGCTGATTGGGAAATGCAGCCGACACGTGGTCAAAGCGTTCAAATTGTGGTGGAAGCTTATGATCGCCGTGGTCTGCTTAAAGACTTAACTCAAGTGATTTTCTCTGACCAAATCAATATTCGTCAGGTCAATACAATTTCTGAAGCAGATGGTATTGCCAATATGAAGTTGTTAATTGAGGTTAAGGGTTTAGCACAGCTTTCTCGCTTATTGGCTCGCTTAGAGCAACAGCCTGGAATTATTAGTGCGCGACGCATGATCCAAGGTGTTTAAATAAATTGAGTAAAAAGGCTGTCAAATGACAGCCTTTTTTATATTGGATTATTTTCTCGATAAATAAATGTTAGTAAGTCGGTTTAAAAACTGAGGGCTTAAAGTCGAGAGTTGGTAAAGCAGTTTGGTTTTTATGCCAACTGGAGTGTGAGTAGGCGTCCAGAAATGAGCCTTTTTCTCTACAAGCGTAAGCACCTGCTGAGCAATATCATTTGGAGTTAAATCTATCCCCATATTTTGAATAGTGCCTGCATCCATATTGTTAACCATTGCAGTTTGCACAAACAGCGGCATCACATCTAAAACGCGAATACCATATTTTTTCCATTCCACATCTAAACCTTCAGTAATTCCGCGAACAGCAAATTTACTGGCTGAGTAAGAAATAAGGTCAGCTTGCCCATAAATTGCAGAAGCTGAAGATAGGTTGATAACGCGTGCAAAAGACGCTTGCTTTAAATAAGGTAGGGCAGAGTGACAGCCATTGATTACGCCGTTTACATTAATATTTATTGTTCTTTGGTGAGCTTTAATATCAGTTGTTTCAAATGCACCAGAATATAAAATACCGGCATTATTTACTAAGATGTTGAGTTCGCCAGCCCATTCAGTAAATTCTTTTAATAAGTGTTGCCATTGGTCGTAATCACTTACATCTAGATAGCCGGCACGGGCATTTGGCCCTAAGTCGTTTGCCAATTTTTGAGCAAGCGATTCATTAATATCATAAATGCCTACTTTATATCCTTGTTTGTAGAATACACGTGCAATTTCAGCCCCAATACCTTGAGCGGCACCACTAATCAGAATACTGTATCTCATCTTTTTTCTCTTTGTCAGTACAATAGTGCGACTGATTTAATCGCTTTGATTTTGATCATAACAAATTAAAATCTTAGTTTTACTGACCGACTTTTTAAACTTGAGGGTTACCATGGATAAATTGCTTAAAATCATGCAAGAGTTACGAGAAAAATGTCCGTGGGATCAAGAACAAACCCCAATGTCACTGACTAAATATGCGATTGAAGAAGCATATGAAGTTGAGGCTGCTGTTCGTCAGGGGGATATCGATGAAATCAGAAATGAGCTAGGCGATTTGTTATTACAAGTCGTGTTTCAATCACAAATGTTTAGTGAGCAAGGTGCTTTTAACTTTCAAGATGTTGTTGAGGCAATAAGTGAAAAGTTAATTCGCCGCCATCCACATGTTTTTCAGGCAGATCAATTTAATAATTTAACGCCAGAGCAAGTAAGTGAGCTTTGGAAACAAATTAAACAGCAAGAAAAACAAGGCAAGCCGCAATCAAGGTTGGACGAAATTAAGCATGGACCAGCTCTATTGCAGGCACAAGAAATTCAAGAAAATGTCGCAAAAGTTGGGTTTGACTTTGAAACCGTAGAAGATGCTTATGGAAAACTAGAAGAAGAGCTAGATGAGTTTAAACAAGCACTGAGAAATCAAAATATTGATGAAATTCAAGATGAATTTGGAGATTGCCTGTTTTCATTAGTCAATGTAGGACGTAAACTTGCGATTTCAAGTGAAACATCACTTTTATCAACAATACATAAATTTAGAAGTCGTTTTGCTTTTATTGAAGATCAAGCACGAAAACAGCAAAGAACATTAGAAGACATGACCTTGTCTGAAATGGATGAATTGTGGAATCAGGCAAAGCGGCAGTTAAGATTAGGGGAAAAAACACATGCATCTCAGCATGAATCTTTGGAAGAGTAAGTCTTATATTTTTATTGTTTTATTTTGGAGCCTGATTTCTTCAACCTTTATTCAGGCTCAATCTTTTGATCAAAATTTTAAGGAGTGGAAGGCTAAACAGCAGATGTATGATCAGAAGTTGAGCATGCAACACGCCTCGCATTCTAGCGTTCCAAAAAGCTCAGCCATGACTGACTCTTCGGGACAAGTTCACTTGAATCAAGCCAATATTGATGAGCTTCAAAAGCTAAAAGGTATTGGTGAGAAAAAGGCTCAAGCGATTGTAGAATACCGTCAAAAGAATGGTGGCTTTAAAAATATTGATGAATTTAAAAGCGTAAAGGGCATTGGTCCAGCCATTTTTGAAAAGAATAAAGCGCGTTTGACTTTATAAATCATCTGTTTGTCAATTGTCATTTCATGCGCAAACTACAGAGAATCAAATTGCCCTTTGTGTGCGTTAGAGCTATGATTAGCGACAACTTGTTATTTACGTCCTGACGTAGGAGACAGCGTCTTTTGCAAACCTTGCGAGCGTCAAAATGTGGTTTGTCCACAGCCCAACTTCCTTCTTCGATTTTAGATGTGATCGATAGCCTGACTAAAGCTGGCTATGAAGCTTATATTGTTGGGGGTGGTGTCCGTGATTTAATGCTAGGGTTTAATCCTAAAGATTTCGATGCAGTGACCAATGCGACACCTTCTCAAATTAAAGAAGTTTTTGGCAGACGTTGCCGAATCATTGGTCGTCGATTTGAATTGGCACATGTCTATTCAGGGCGTGAGCTTATTGAAGTTGCTACATTCCGTGCCCCTCCTAAAAAAGCAGTCACTAGTGCCTCAGGCATGATTTTACGTGACAATAATTGGGGTACTATCGAACAAGACTTTGCTCGACGTGATTTTTCAATTAATACGCTATATTACCAACCGCGTAAGAGTATTGTGCTCGATTTCTGCAAAGCAATTGACGATGTAAAAAATAAAACTCTACGTTTATTGGGCGATCCGGCACAGCGCTTCGAAGAAGACCCAGTGCGTATGCTGCGAACTCTACGTTTTGCAGCTAAGTTAAATTTCAAAATTGATTCAAATATTCTCGATATCTTTGATGCTGAAACGACGCAATTACTGCGTGATGTCTCTCCGCATCGTTTATACGATGAATCTCAGAAGCTGTTCACAATGGGGCATTTGGCGCGTGTTCTGCCAATGTTGATTGAGTTTGGTGTCTGGAAGCAACTCTTTGCAGATATTCAGCCGAACCTCACTCCATTTATTCTAAGAGCAGCAAAGAATACAGATCAACGTATTCAGGTTGGGAAAACAATTAACCCAGCATTTTTCTATGCAGTCTTATTGTGGCAACCATTTTTAGAGCGTTGTGAGTTTTATTTATCTAAAGGTATTGTGCCGGCTGAAGCCCGTGCGCAGGCTGGCTTAGATGTCTTAAAACGCCAAGCAACACGTACAGTTATTCCTCGCTTTGCAGAAACTTTTATTCGTGAAGTTTGGGAAATGCAGACCCGTTTGCTTAATCCAAAACCACAGCAAATAGAAGCATTGGCTGGACATGCTCGCTTCCGTGCAGGTTTTGACTTCTTATTACTTCGTGAAAAGTCTGGTGATGACACAACACAAGGAATGGGAAGCTGGTGGGAAGCCTACCAAGAAATGTCAAATGACGAAAAAGAAGCTGCGATTAGTCAATATAATCGTCAGAAAGCTAGAAACCGTCGTAAAGCTGTTGCTGAACCTATTGAAAATAATAAAGTTGACACCGAAATTGAACCTTTGGTTGATATTCCGGAACCACGTACTCGCCGTGGGAAAAAAGAACGTACTAGACAAGATCAGGCAGTTGGCCGATTTGTTGAAAAAGCGACTACTTCTGAAGCAGGCGTGATAGGCGATCATCCAATTTTAAAACGTAAGCGGGTACAACGTGATTTAAGCCAAGTCGTCTTTGGGCCAACGCAATGACAATAACCACTTATATTGGTTTAGGAAGTAATTTAGGCGATTCACGTCAAATTTTATCTGAAGCCATTGCTAAGCTTAAGACGTTAGGAATGGTTAAAGTCTCTAGACTTTATCAAAGTCCGCCTATGGGACCTCAAGATCAGCCAAATTATTTAAATGCAGTTGCAGAATTAAATACCGATCTTGCGCCTTTAGATTTGCTGGATCATTTACAACGTTTTGAGCAAGAAGCTGGTCGTGTACGGCTTCGTCGTTGGGGTGAGCGAACCTTAGATCTGGATTTACTTATTTATGGCAATGAAAAAATTCACAATGAGCGCTTAACTGTGCCGCACATAGGCATTCTACAACGAGATTTCGTTGTGATTCCTTTATTAGATTTAGATGCTGATTTACAGATTAATGATCAGCCACTTAAAAATTTAGAACTGATACAGCAGCCAACGCTGACTGTACTTGCGGATGAGTCTTGGGCTTAAGCTCTCGATTCATTATGTTCTGCAAACTCCTGTAGAGGATATCATCATGATTAGTCTAAGTGACTTAAGAAAATTTAAAGCCGAAGGACGTAAGTTCTCTTGTCTAACTTGTTACGATGCAAGCATGGCAAAAGCAATGGAACTTGCTGAAATTGATACAATCTTAATTGGTGATTCTCTTGGGATGGCAATTCAAGGGCGAGATTCAACTTTGCCAGTAACCGTTGAAGATATGGCTTATCATACGGCAGCGGTACGCCGTGGTAATCAACATGCCTTGATTATGACAGACTTGCCATTTATGAGTTATGCAACCTTGAATGATGCTTTGCAAAATGCAAGAACAGTCATGCAAGCTGGCGCTCAAATGGTGAAAATCGAAGGCGGTGCATGGTTAAGTGAAATCGTGCGGGTTTTAACCCGTAATGGTGTACCTGTTTGTGTACATTTAGGCTTAACACCTCAATCTGTACATGTATTCGGTGGCTATAAATTACAAGCTAGAACACGTGAAGCAGCAGATCAGCTTATTGCTGATTGTACAGCAGTGGTTGAGGCGGGTGCAGCGGTATTATTACTTGAATGTGTTCCTGCTCAATTGGGGCAAGAAATTGCTGAATTGTTCCCAAATACGCCTGTAATTGGTATTGGTGCAGGTAATGCCACTGATGGTCAAGTGCTGGTTGTACAAGATATGTTGGGTTTAACTTTTGGTCGAGTTGCGCGTTTTGTACGTAACTTTATGAAAGAACAATCAGGTGAAACTGCCATTTTAGATGCTTTTAAAGCTTTTCATGCTGCTGTGCAGGATCAGTCATTTCCTGCCAAAGAACATACTTTTCACGTTGAGCTGTAATTCATGAAAACAGAAACCACCATACAAGGTCTTGCAGCCTCTTTAAATCCTGCTAGAGCTGCACGTAAAATTATTGGTTTTGTCCCAACAATGGGAAATCTACATGAAGGGCATCTCACACTTGTTCGTGAAGCCAAAAAGCTATGTGATGTTGTGGTTGTAAGCATCTTCGTAAATCCGACTCAATTTGGTCCAGGCGAAGATTTTGACAATTATCCTCGTACTTTAGAGCAAGATAGTCGCCTACTTGCCGATGTTGGGTGTGACATTATTTTTGCGCCATCAGTTGAGCAAATGTACGGTACACAACCGCGTTTAACCAACATCAGTGTCAGCCAGATTACAGATGCTTTATGTGGTAGTTCACGTCCAGGACACTTTGATGGTGTAGCTTTGGTTGTAACTAAGCTCTTTAATATTGTACAACCGAATTACGCTTTCTTTGGACAAAAAGATTACCAACAGTTAGCCGTGATTCGTCAGTTTGTACAAGATTTAAATATTCCTTTAGAAGTGATTGGCGTGCCAATTGTTCGTGCAGCAGATGGGTTGGCGCTTAGCTCAAGAAATGGTTATTTAAGCGCTGAGCACCGTCAGATCGCTCCGGTTATTTATCAAAGTTTGAAGCAGGCTGAGCAACAGTTACATCAAGGCAAAGATTTGCAACAAGTTGTAGAAGATATCAAAACTCAGTTGACAGATAATGGCTTTGTTGTTGATTATGTCGAAGCTCGTCAGACAAATCTGTTACCTGCTGTTCAATTTGATCGTGATATTGTGTTGTTTGTCGCGGCAAAATTGGGTGCAACCCGTTTGATTGACAATTTAGAAGTTGCCTTTACACCCCAATAAAAGAGATCAAAGGACAGCCATGCCATGAAGCGTATACTTATCGTGACAGGACAGTCTGGTTCAGGAAAATCTTCGGCCCTTCAAGTATTAGAAGATTTGGGCTATTACTGTATTGATAATTTGCCTTTGGCATTGCTGCCTGAAATCGTGGCAAAGCTAGATCATGAAAACAATCTGGAGCAATTAGCTTTAGGTGTGGATGTAAGAAGTACTCGGGCAGATATGCAAGAGTTCGATCATGTGTTTGAGCAATTACAAAGACATGGAACGGTTGATGTTATTTACTTGACGACACAAGATCAGGATCTGATTGCGCGTTTTAGTGCATCGCGTCGCCCGCATCCACTAGCTAATCGTTTTAAAAGTCTGTTGCAATGTATTCATGAAGAAAAGCAGTTACTGCTTCCGATTCAGTTCCGCGCTACGGTTCATATTGATACAACGGATAAAAGCGTTCATGATTTAAAGCATATTTTACTGTCTAAATTGGGGCAGTCAGATAAGCTTATTGTCATATTGCAGTCATTTGGATATAAACATGGCATTCCTTTAGATGCCGATTATGTTTTTGATGTACGGCATTTACCAAATCCGCATTGGGATTTAGAATTAAGACGTTTTTCTGGTTTGGATGAGCCAGTAAGACTATTTTTAGAAGCAAGTCCGCAAGCAAACGAAATGTTTGATGATATTCTTCACTTCTTAAAAAAATGGCTTCCCGCATTTGCTGAAGGACATCGTCACTATATGACGATTTCTATTGGTTGCACTGGGGGGCAACATCGTTCGGTTTATATCGTAGATAGACTAAAACAAGCACTTGAGGCAGAATGGTCTGTTCAGGTCTTACACAGAGAAATGAAGCACTGGTCATGATAGACACAACTGTTGATGTAATTAATAAACTCGGTTTACATGCTCGTGCATCAGGAAAACTGATAGAGGTCACTACAAAGTTTCGTTCGTCGATCCAGATTGGAAAAGGCGATCATTTGGTAGATGCAAAAAATATTATGTCTTTGCTGATGTTAGGTGCAGGTAAAGGGACCACTTTGCGATTGGTCATTGATGGTACCGACGAAGAGCAGGCATTAAATGAAGTACTGGCGTTATTCGCAGCAAAATTTTATGAGGCAGATTAATCGTGGCACGTGGTTCCCAACGTTATACTGAAGAAGATTTCGGTTCTTTAGAAGGACGTGCAAGTAAAACCGAACAGAAAAAAGCAGTGCAACGCATGGCTGCTTTAGGTGAGCAACTCGCACAACTTTCTATTAAACAAATTCAGAAGCTTCCAGTTGATGAGCGTTTAATTGATGCTTTAATGGAAGTGCAGAACATTAGTTCTTTTGAAGCACGTCGTCGCCAATTTCAACGTATTGGTAAGTTATTGCGCAATGAAGATGAGACGATTATTTTGTCTTATTTAACCCCGCAGCAAGGCGCAAAAAGACAAGCTCAATTAATGCGTTGGGTTGACCGTATGATTGAGCAGGGTGATCCTGCAATTAATGAATTTAGTAAAATTTATAATGCATCGGAACGTCACACCTTGCGTCAGCATGTGTTGAGAATCAACCGCGATAAAACTCAACAGGCGAGTGAAGCAGATATTGAGGCATCAAAAGTTAAATTTGTTAACTATGTGCAGCAAATCGCATTATTGTCTGATCAAGGCTAAATGCGCTTAAATAAAAAAAAGCGACGCTGGAGGCGTCGCTTTTTTTATTTATATATTTTCAGCACGTTCTTTTGCCCATTCTCGCAAAATAAACTTCTGTAATTTGCCGGTAGATGTTTTTGGAATTTCTGTAATAACCACATCTTTAGGAACTTTAAAGCGTGCTAACTCTTTTTGGCAATGTTCAATAATTTCTTCCGGTGTTGCTGTAGCACCCATTTTTAATTCAATAAATGCGCAGGGTACTTCTTGCCAACGAGCATCGGGTTTAGCGACGACCGCAGCAGTTAAAACAGCTGGGTGTCTATACAACACATCTTCTACTTCTAGAGATGAAATATTTTCTCCACCTGAAATAATAATGTCTTTTGATCGGTCAGTAATTTTTGCATAGCCATCTGGATGGCAAACGGCTAAGTCTCCCGTGTGGAACCATCCGCCAGCAAAAGCTTCTTGAGTTGCTTGAGGGTTCTTTAAATAGCCTTTCATGACAATATTGCCACGAAACATAATTTCCCCCATGGTTTGTCCATCATTCGGGACAGGCTGCATTGTTTCGGGGTCTAACACACGCATACTGTCTTGTAATGGGTAGGGTACACCTTGACGGGAATGAAGCTGAGCTTGTTCAGCAATTGAAAGCTCATTCCATCCAGATTGTGAAGCACACAAGGCAGAAGGGCCATATGTTTCTGTTAAGCCATAAACATGGTTGACGTTAATTCCCATGTTTCGCATACCTTCTATAATAGCAACAGGAGGAGCTGCTCCAGCAACCATTACTTCAACATGGTGATCAAAGCTAGTTTGTTTTTCTTTAGGTAAGTTAATAATCATTGAAAGAACAATCGGTGCACCACAGAAATAATCAACCTTATGTTCTGCAATGAGTTGCATGACTAATTCTGGGTCAACTTTGCGCAAACAAATATTCGTTCCACCGCTGGCTGCGATACTCCATGCAAAACACCAACCATTACAATGGAAAAGGGGTAATGTCCATAAATACACAGCACGAGGTTTCATGCCACAGGCTAAGATATTGCTTGCAGCATTGAGATAAGCCCCACGATGATGATAAACAACGCCTTTAGGATTACCCGTTGTTCCAGATGTGTAATTTAAGCTAATTGCATCCCATTCATCTTCTGGTAAATGCCATACAAAGTTAATATCGCCTTGGGCTATCCATTCTTCATATTCAAAAGAACCGATAAACTGATTTTCACCTTCATATTCGTCATCAGCTACATCAATCACAATAATATGCTGGTCAGGAATAAGAGAGAGGGCTTCTCTTGCCAAATTAACAAATTCAGGATCAACCAACAGTACTTTGCTTTCAGCATGTTCAAGCATGAAGGCTATTGTTTTTGCATCTAAGCGTGTATTGAGTGTATTGAGTACGGCACCCGCCATTGGAACTGCGAAATGTGCTTCAACCATGGCTGGAATATTTGGCAATAAGACAGACACCGTATCATTTTTTTCAATTCCCAGTTGTTTGAGCTGAGAAGCAAACTGGCAACAACGTTGGTAAGTTTCTTTCCATGAAATTTGGCGCTTACCATGAATAATCGATGCTTGATTGGGATAAATATAAGCTGCACGCTCTAAGTAGCGTAGAGGGGACAATGCAACAAAGTTTGCGGGTGTGCGTGGTAACTCATCATAAGCACTAACCATGGTAAACAACTCCGTGTTCTATTTTTAATTCATTCTTTGAAAATATGACTTAATACGCATCAAAGCATCTATGCTTTAGTCTTAAACAGAAATACCCTTCAGTCAGAAAATGAGCAAAAATGCTATTTTCTTCATCTTAAACCACTTGCGCTGAGTGTGTTTAAAAAATCTTCCCAATATATTTTTAAGTCATTTATTGCTGTTTACCTGATAAGCAAAATGTATTTATGATTTTGTGGGCTCAAAGGTTTTCACTTTGCTTGAACAAGTGTAAAATCTTTCAGGTTTTTTAATTTTGATTTACACCGTTTTTATATTTTGAGGTTCGCCTCGATCATAATCTCGCGGTGAAATGCTCCTTCGTATAGGGCATCACTCCTTAAGGATTTTTTTATGCCAATTATCACATTGCCAAATGGCGATCAAAAAAGTTTTGATCACGCTGTATCTGTTATGGAAGTTGCCCAAAGTATCGGGCCTGGTCTAGCAAAAAATACTGTTGCTGGCCGTGTAAATGATCGCTTAGTTGATGCATGTGACTTAATTACCGAAGATTCGACCTTACAAATTATCACTCCAAAAGATGAAGAAGGTCTTGAAATTATTCGCCATTCTTGCGCACACCTTGTAGGACATGCTGTTAAACAGCTATTCCCTGAAGCCAAGATGGTGATTGGTCCAGTCATTGAAGAAGGTTTTTACTACGACATCTGGATGCCTCGTCCGTTTACATTAGACGATATGGCAGCGATCGAAGAGCGCATGAAAAAGCTCATCGACCAAGATTACGATGTCGTTAAAAAAATGACACCACGTGATGAAGTAATTGCTGAATTTACTGCACGTGGCGAAGAATACAAATTACGCTTGATTGCAGACATGCCTGAAGAAACACAAATGGGCTTGTACTACCATCAAGATTATTTGGATATGTGCCGTGGTCCACACGTACCAAACACCAAATTCTTAAAATCATTCAAGCTGACAAAAATCTCTGGAGCTTACTGGCGCGGCGATGCGAAGAATGAACAGCTTCAACGTATTTATGGTACTGCATGGGCTGATAAGAAACAGCTTGCTGCGTACATTAAGCGTATTGAAGAAGCTGAAAAGCGTGACCACCGTAAAATTGGTAAAGCCTTAGACTTGTTCCATATGCAAGAAGAAGCACCTGGTATGGTGTTCTGGCATCCAAATGGTTGGACGATTTATCAAGTTCTTGAACAATACATGCGTAAAGTTCAGCAAGACAATGGTTACCTCGAGATTAAAACTCCACAAATCGTAGACTTTACGCTTTGGGAAAAATCTGGTCATGCGGCAAACTACGCTGATAACATGTTTACGACTCATTCTGAAAGTCGTAATTATGCGGTTAAGCCAATGAACTGCCCATGTCACGTGCAAGTTTTCAACCAAGGTTTAAAGTCTTACCGTGATTTACCAATTCGTTTAGCCGAGTTCGGTTCTTGCCATCGTAATGAACCATCTGGTTCTTTACACGGTATTATGCGTGTACGTGGTTTTACACAAGATGATGCACATATCTTCTGTACTAAAGAACAAATTGGTCAAGAAGTTGCAGACTTTATCAAGCTCACTTTAGATGTCTATAAAGATTTTGGCTTTGAAGAAGTGCAAATGAAACTGTCTACACGTCCAGAAAAACGTGTGGGTGATGACGCGCTTTGGGATATGGCTGAGAAATCTTTAGCAGATGCTTTAGATGCAGCGGGTCTTGAGTGGGAACTACAGCCAGGTGAAGGTGCGTTCTACGGTCCGAAAATTGAATTCTCATTGAAAGACTGTCTCGGACGTGTATGGCAATGTGGTACTATTCAGTGTGACTTCAACTTACCAGAGCGTTTAGATGCGTCTTACGTAACTGAAGACAATGATCGTGATCAGCCTGTTATGTTGCATCGTGCAATTCTTGGCAGTTTTGAACGTTTTATTGGTATACTAATTGAACACTACGCTGGTTTCATGCCACCTTGGTTGTCGCCGTTACAAGCATGTGTTATGAATATTACTGACTCTCAAGCTGAAGCTTGTGAGAAAGTCGTAGCAAAACTCAAAGAAAATGGTCTTCGTGCTATTTCTGACTTGAGAAACGAAAAAATCGGATTTAAGATTCGTGAGCGTACTTTAGAGCGTATTCCTTACCTGTTGGTTCTTGGTGATCGAGAAGTTGAAGAAGGTACAGTGAATGTACGTACGCGCTCAGGAAAAAATTTAGGTACTATGTCAGTAGATGCATTCATTGACTTAGTGAAGTCTGCCGTCGCCGAACGCGGCCGGTATATTGTGGAGTAAGAAAGATTAAACAGCCTGACCGTAACCAACAACAAGGTGCAAAAAGCAACCGTCCAGCAATTAACGATGAGATCCGTGCAAAAGAAGTACGCCTCGTCGGTGCTGAAGGTGAGCAAAAAGGAATTGTTTCATTAAGTGAAGCACTGCGTGCTGCTGAAGAGGTTGAACTTGATCTTGTTGAGATCGTTGCAAACGCCGAGCCGCCTGTTTGTAAAATTATGGATTACAACAAGCACTTGTTTGACCTTAAGCAGAAGCAAAAAGATGCGAAGAAAAAACAGCATCAAGTGCAAGTGAAGGAAATCAAACTGCGCCCTGCAACTGATGTTGGTGATTATCAAGTTAAGCTTCGTGCTATTTTGAAATTCCTTGAAGAAGGAAACAAAGTGAAGATCACTTTACGTTTCCGTGGTCGTGAAATGGCTCATCAACAACTTGGCTTAGCTCAATTGCAAAAAATTGAAGCAGACGTGGCTGAGTATGGGGTTGTGGAACAAGCACCAAAAATGGAAGGCCGTCAAATGGGTATGTTACTTGGACCGAAAAAGAAAAAGTAATACTCAAAAAAAGCACTGCAAAAGCAGTGCTTTTTTTTACTCTAATACTAATAAAAAATATCACTTAACTTTTCTTTGTTCAGTTTTATTTAAGACAATTGCTATATTTTTTTAAGAAATTCAATTCACGAATTTTATGTGTTTTTTAGTGTTGGAAATCTCATCGCTCCTCTTAAAACATGATATAACGCAAGACGCAGTCATGATAACGATGAATAGGAAAATAGAATGATTGATCTATATTATTGGGGAACTCCCAATGGACATAAAATCACAATTGCCTTAGAAGAAATGGGACTGGATTACACCCTTTACCCAATTAATATTTTAGAAAATGATCAATTTCAACCAGATTTCCTGAGAATTTCTCCAAATAACAAAATTCCTGCGATTGTTGATCAAAATGGACCTCGTGGTGAGCCGATATCTATATTTGAATCGGGCGCTATCTTGCAATATCTAGGTCGAAAAACTGGATTATTTTATCCAGATGATGAACAAGAGCGAGTTGAGGTTGAGCAGTGGCTCATGTGGCAAATGGGTGGTTTAGGACCTATGCTTGGGCAAAATCATCATTTTAATAAATTTGCCCCTGAAAAAATTCCCTATGCTATAGATCGCTATGTTAATGAAACTAAACGTTTATATGGCGTACTTAATAAACAATTAATTGGTCAGAAGTTTGTTGCTGGTGAATATTCAATTGCTGATATGGCAATTTTACCTTGGATCTTGCGTTATGAATGGCAAGGTATTCAACTTGAAGACTATCCATATGTACAAGAATATATTGTGCGCTTAACAGCACGCCCAGCAGTTCAGAAAGCACTATCAATTAAAGTGGCTTAATTTCTTGCCTAGATTTAATAAATGCTTAAAGCAAAAAGTCATTTGGTGTAATCGCTTATGCTGAGTTACTTTTTGCTTTTTATCAGTGCTTTTGGTGCTGCCACATTATTACCTCTACAGTCTGAAGCGGTGTTGGTCACTTTATTATTAAAGGGACAATATTCAGCTTTGCTTTTAATCGGTACTGCTACTTTGGGTAATGTCTTAGGTTCTTGTGTTAATTGGTGGTTAGGCCTAAAGATAGAGCAATTTAAACATCGAAAGTGGTTTCCAGTTTCTGAAAAACGTTTAGAACAAGCCCAACGCTTTTATCATAAGTATGGCTTTTACTCTTTACTTTTAAGTTGGGCGCCTATCATTGGTGATCCAATTACTTTGGTTGCTGGACTCTTCAAAGAAAATTTTTGGCGCTTCCTTGGTATTGTTATTATTGCTAAAGCAGGGCGCTATTTGTTTATTTACTGGGTGGTGATGGGTTTTATTTAAAATAAAAAAGCATCCGAAGATGCTTTGATTTATAAATCTTTAAATTAATCTTCTGAGCTTCTGGTGATATCAACTTTAAATAGATCGTTCGTTTTGATCCAACAGAAAGTCACAACAACCAGCGTCATGCAGCCTCCAAAAATTGTAGCGGTAATCGTGCCTAAATATTTAGCAGCTAAACCTGATTCAAAGGCCCCTAATTCATTACTCGAAGATACAAACATCCCGTTTACGGCAGCAACGCGGCCTCGCATATTTTCTGGTGGGAAAATTTGCAAAATGGTTTGTCTTACCACAACAGAAATACTGTCACATGCGCCTGTCATAGCAAGAGCAAAAAGTGATAACCACATATTTTTTGAGAAGGCGAATAGAATAGTAAATATTCCAAACCCTGCTACAGCAAGTAACATGTTACGCCATGCGTGCTGAGTTGGCGGAAAGCGGGTCAAAGCAATCATTGTGATAAGTGCGCCAATAGATGGAGCAGCTCGTAAATATCCAAGCCCTTCCGGACCGACTTTTAATATATCTTCTGCGAAAATTGGTAATAACGCGATAACGCCGCCAAATAAAACAGAAGCTAAATCAAGAGAAATTGCCCAAAGAACAATTTTGGTTTTCCAGATAAAACGGAAACCTTCTCCTAAGCTTTCTAGAATATTGTCAGTTTCAATTTTAGGGAAATTACGTTTATGCAATAAATTAATTAAAATAAAGCAAATACCAAGTAAAACAGCAACGCTAAATAGACTGGTTTCTCTGCCTAAATAAGCAAGCATAAAACCACCCAGCATTGGTCCAATAATTACACCACTTTGCCAGCCGATGGTTGTCCATGTCGCACCATTTGCATAAAGTTCGCGTGGAATTAAAAATGGTTTTAAAGATGTTGCAGAAGGATTGTAGAAACCGCGGATTGTTCCTAAGCCAAAAATAACAGCATAAATGCCCCAAGAAAGGAAGCTAACACTGATATGCCCTAAACCATGTAAGTGGAAAAGTAACCATAAAACCAGGGGAAGGGGAACCGAGAAAAATAAACAGATTTTCATAATAATCTGTTTATTAAACCTATCTGCAAAATAGCCTCCCCAAAGAGAAAGGGCAATAAAAGGAATAGCCTCTGCAAGTCCGATTAAACCTAAAGTTAGTGGGTCTTTGGTGATTTGATATAATGAATAGGCAACAATAATTTCTTGAATCAAAATTGCGAGCGTTAAGCAAAACTGATTGATCGTAACGATAGAGAAGTCTCGATACCGTAATGCAGCGAAAGCATCATTTTGTATATTCATATTCTTTTGAATTTAGGGGATTGCACTTATTATAGGCGATGATTTTGTGGATTTTCTCGTAATTTGATAATTGATTATAGAAAATATCGTTTATATAAAATAGACAATTTACTATCAAAAAATGAGCATTTTACTTTTGTTTTAAGTTGGGATGCTTTAGAATATCGGCTCCCTTACCTGCAGGTCGTTTTTGCAATGGTGCAAACGTTCCGAACAGGTGTTCAAAAGAGGTTGTTATGCCTAAGATGAAAACTCGCCGCGGTGCTGCTAAACGCTTCAAGGCGACTGCACACGGTTTTAAGCGCAAACAAGCATTTAAGCGCCACATTTTGACCAAAAAATCTGCTAAACGTATCCGTCAATTACGCGGCTGTGTAATGGTTCATGTTTCTGACGTGAACTCAGTTCGTCGTATGTGCCCATACATCTAAGGAGATTATAAATGGCTCGTGTAAAACGTGGTGTAGTGGCTCATCGTCGTCACAAAAAAATTCTTGCTCGCGCTAAAGGTTACTATGGTGCTCGTTCACGCGTTTACCGCGTAGCGTTCCAAGCGGTAATCAAAGCTGGTCAATACGCTTATCGTGACCGCCGTCAAAAGAAACGTCAATTCCGTGCTCTATGGATTGCGCGTATCAATGCTGGTGCTCGTCAAAATGGTTTGTCTTACAGCCGTATGATCGATGGCTTGAAAAAAGCTCAAGTGATCATCGACCGTCGCGTATTAGCTGACATCGCTATGCATGATGCAGTAGCATTTGCTGCTTTAGCTGAAAAAGCTAAAGGCGCATTAGCTGCATAAGCTTAGAGATTCAAAAAGAGGCCGCTTTTTAGCGGTCTTTTTTATTTTTAGTGGCTCTATTTTAAAAAAGAGAATAATCAGAGATAAATGATGAAAGACGAAAAATTTCTAAATGACTTAATACAAAAAGTAAAGCAAGACGATCAGTCTAAATACTTATATTTCTGGGGACATACTCCTAAGCAAGCTGATCTTATTGATAAAAGCTGTTTTAGCCAGTGGTTTCCTGCGCAATTTGAAATTGAGAGTGTTGAGTACTTTACTGCTGAGCACTATATGATGGCGCAAAAAGCAAAATTATTTAATGATGAAGAAATTTTTGCACAGATTTTGCAGGTTAAACATCCGAATGAGGCAAAACAGCTAGGTCGTAAAGTGCGTAATTATGATGAACAGATATGGCGAGAAAAACGTTTTGACATAGTGGTGCAGGCGAACTTTGCTAAATTCTCTCAACATCATAAATTGAAAGAATTCTTATTAGCCACAAAAGATCGTATTTTGGTTGAAGCATCTCCAGTCGATAAAATTTGGGGAATTGGTATGGCACAAGACCATCCACATATTCAAGATCCATCTCAATGGCAAGGCTTAAATTTGTTGGGTTTTGCTCTAATGCATGTTCGAGAGCGGCTTTTAGCTGAATAAGTTTGTATGAAACAAATTGGTGCTTCATTTTAAAAGTAGTGACGTGAGGGGAACGAATTGCAATTACTAAATGAAAGAGAAATTCGTATAGCTACTTTTAAGGATGCATTATCTATTGCAGAAGTACATGTGCAGTGTTGGAAAGAAACCTATACAGGTATGCTTAAGCAGGAAATATTGGATGAGCTTAAAGTACTAGATAAAGAACAGTTATGGAAAGAAATCACCAAAAGCCCTGATCATAAGTTACTTATCTATACTGAAAATGGAATAGTGAAAGGCTTTCTCGATGGTTACTTAAACCCAGAGAGTAATATTGCTGAAATTCTTGCTTTTTATCTTTTAAGAGAAGTTCAAAAACAAGGCATAGGCCGTGAGTTATTCCAAAATTTCTATCAATGTGCTTTAAATCAGGGATACAGTTTTATTCGTTTAGAAGTTTTTAATAAAAATCCAAGCCGGTTTTTTTATGAAAAAATGGGAGCCAAAATAATTGGCGAAACCGAACTACCGGAGTTCGGCTTCGAAACAACAGAATTACTTTATCAATGGAAACTCTAATTTAAGTTAAAGCCCAAAATAATAAGCCAGAGCACAAATAATAATCGTTAGAATAATCAGCTTAATAACGCCTGAACCAGTGCCTTTATGGTGGTGAGATTTCAAATGTTGTGGATTTTCATTTGATTGCTCGAACGGAGAGGCTTTAATTACAGGTACGATCTGAGCTGTTTGGTAGTGATTTGCAGCCTTAACAATAAGTTTGGCAAACAAATCATCAGTTTTTTGCGTAAAATTTCTTAAATTAATGAGTTGTTCTTGGTCTAGCTCTTCTCCTAATGGATCATTTGCAAGGCGTTTCTTTTGTTCTAAATAATTAGCCAATGCTTGAGTACGAGATAAAAGCTGATGAGCATAATCAGCAGGATAATTTTCTGGAATTAAAGCAAGTCTTGGTTCTTGGCTCGTAATGCTTGTACCATCAAAATGAGCTTTTTGAAATTCTGGCTCTTCAAACCCTGCTGCATATTTACTACGAAATAATTCACTCTCCATAAAGTCAGCTATTTCTTGCCATGGCGGATTTTTTAAATCAGCTTCAATTTTTTTTGATAATTTTTCATTGAGTTCAAAACGCCAGAAAGTTTCTAAACGAAGCTCACAGGTTTGTGAAGCAGGAGCTTCAAACTCATTATCATTGTTATACCATTCAGCAAGTTCATGGCCGAAAATCCATGCAAATTTCTTATCATTTTGATGGCTAACGATAAAATGAGTGTAAGGCAAAAGCTCAACGTTGCTGTTTGGATTTTGCTCTTCGTTTAGCAGGCTTGATAAATGTAAACTGAGCTGAGTGGTACCTTGTTTTTTTAGCGCTTCTAGCCAAACTTGAAAGTGTTGAGCGAGTAAATGCTGAGAAGCTAAGTCACGAAACTGAAAACTATGGTGGTCAAAAATATGATGTTGTCGCCATTGGGTAAAGCTTAAATTCTGACGGAGGTATTCATTACCATACGTCACAAGCGTAAGTTGTTGTTTCCAAATTTGATTGAGCGCCATAATAGTTGATCTCATTGACGATGCTATTATCTTATACGTTTTATCTTTTTGTTGCCTAATACATTTTTCATGATGGATAAACTTCATCAATCTGATGAAAAACTGTTAGAATGCAGTGTTTTATTATATTTTTTTAATTTGTTGCTTTGAGAGTTAATATGTCACTGGAAGCCCTGACCACAGAAGCGCTTGCTGCCATTGCAGCAGCTCAAGACCTTGTTGCACTTGATCAGGTGCGTGTGCAATTTACAGGGAAAAAAAGCCAGCTTGCAGAACAATCGAAAGCATTAGGGAAAATGGACCCTGAAGAACGCAAAGTACAAGGTGCTGCGATTCATGCTGTTCGAGAAACAATTAATACTGCTTTAACAGAACGTCAAGCAGCATTACAACAGGCAGCACTTGAGCAAAAGCTAGCAAGCGAAACGATTGATATTACTTTGCCAGGCCGCGGTCAGCGCATTGGTACAGTTCACCCTGTTACTCAAGTACAAGAAAGAATTTGTCAGTTCTTCACTAAAGCTGGTTTTACAGTTGCGACTGGTCCAGAAGTTGAAGATGACTATCACAATTTTGAAGCATTAAATATTCCTGGTCACCATCCAGCGCGTGCTATGCACGATACTTTCTATTTTGATGCCACTCATTTACTGCGTACGCACACGTCTGGTGTGCAAATTCGTACCATGGAAACAAGTGAGCCACCAATTCGTATCGTATGTCCAGGCCGTGTTTATCGTTGTGACTCGGATCAGACGCATTCGCCAATGTTCCATCAGATCGAAGGCTTGTATGTTGCTGAGAACACCAGCTTTGCTGAATTAAAAGGTTTATTAATTAACCTGCTGAATGAATTTTTCGAGAAAGATTTAAAGGTACGTTTCCGTCCATCATATTTCCCATTTACTGAGCCAAGTGCAGAAGTAGATATTATGGATGAACGTGGCCGTTGGTTAGAAGTTTTAGGCTGTGGCATGGTGCATCCAAATGTATTAAGTGCCGCGGGTATTGATCCTGATAAATACAAAGGCTTTGCTTTTGGTTTAGGGGTAGAGCGCTTTGCTATGTTGCGTTATGGCATTAATGACTTGCGTATGTTCTATCAAAATGATGTGCGTTTCTTACGCCAATTTGCCTAACAGTTTTTCAGGATTAAAAAAGGTTTATAAAGATGAAGATTAGCGAAAATTGGCTACGTACATGGGTTAATCCGGCAATTGATAGTGATACATTATCTGATCAGTTGACGATGCTTGGTCTTGAAGTTGATGAATTGGCACCTGTTGCTAAACCATTTACTGGCGTTGTAATTGGTGAAGTGCTCACTGTTGAGCAGCACCCTGATGCAGACCGTCTACGTGTTACAACAGTGAATATTGGTTCAGGTGAGCCTTTACAAATTGTATGTGGTGCACCGAACGTTCGCGCTGGAATGAAAGCACCTGTGGCAACCATTGGTGCAGTTTTACCTGGTGATTTTAAAATCAAAAAAGGTAAACTTCGAGGAGTTGAGTCACAAGGCATGCTTTGTGGTGCTTCTGAGATCGATCTTGAAGATAAAATCGATGGTTTGCTCGAATTGCCAGCTGATGCTCCAGTAGGATTAAATATCCGTGAATACCTCAAACTTGATGATAATGTCATTGATATCAGCATTACTCCAAACCGTGGTGACTGTTTTAGTATTCGTGGTATTGCTCGTGAAATTGCAGTTATTAATAAGCTGCAAATGAATGAACCTGTAATTAACGCGGTTGATGCCACTATTGCTGATGAGAAAAAAGTAGTTATCAGTACTGAAGGTGCTCCGCGTTATCTAGGGCGGGTAGTTAAAAATGTTAATGTAAAAGCTGCTACTCCTGAGTGGATGGAACAGGCTTTATCACGTTCAGGAATCCGTACTCATAGTATTTTGGTTGATGTGACCAACTACGTCTTAATGGAATTGGGTCAACCAATGCATGCATTCGATTTGTCTAAAATCGAAGGGACTGTACGTGTTCGTCAAGCAACACAACAAGAAAAGTTACAACTTCTGAATGATCAGGAAGTTGAGTTGCAAGAAGATATAATGGTGATTGCTGATGACCAAAAAGCTCTGGCAATTGCTGGAATTATGGGTGGTTTATCATCAAGTGTAACTGATGATACGACTGATATTTTCCTAGAAAGTGCTTTCTTTGCACCACTTGCGATTGCTGGGCGTGCTCGTCGTTTTGGTTTACATACCGACTCTTCGCAGCGTTATGAACGCGGTGTAGATTTCGAATTACCTTTAATTGCAATGAATCGTGCTTCTCAGCTTATTCAAGAGTTAGCAGGCGGCGAGTTTGGTCCAATTACTGTAGCTGAAAAAACTGATCTACTGCCTAGCCGTGAAGCAATTGAATTGAAACAAGCTCAGGTAGACCAATTATTGGGATATCAAGTTGCGGGTGAGTTCATTGCAGATGCTTTAACTCGACTAGGATGTAAGGTAACAGTTAAGACTGAAGGTGAATGGAGTGTAGTACCGCCATCACATCGCTATGACATGGCTATTTATCAAGACTTAATTGAAGAAGTGGCGCGTATTGATGGTTATGACAATATCCAAATTAGCTTACCAACTATGGATGTTAAATTTGCTAAATATCAAGATCGTTTTGAACTCGCAGAGCTGCGTCAAACGATCGTGACTTTAGGTTATCAAGAAGCAATTAGCTTTAGCTTTGCTGATGCAAAACTTGAAAAGCAATTAAATCCAGAAGTTCAGCCACTAATGCTAGCAAATCCAATTTCAAGTGATTTGGCTGCAATGCGTAGTACTTTACTTTCTAGCTTAATTCCTTGCGTACAATATAATCTCAACCGTCAGCAAAGTCGTGTTCGTTTCTTTGAATTCGGACTGCGTTTTGATTATCAAAATGCTAAGAGCATTGAAGATTTAAAACAGACGCCTACGTTGGCTCTGGTTGCAGTGGGTTCACAAGAACCAGAATCATGGCATGTTAAGCCTCAACCAATGGATTTCTTTGATTTCAAAGGTGAGGTGGAGGAAGTTTTAGCTGCTGGTCGTGTAAGTGTGGAATATGTTCGTTCAGAACGTGCGTGGTTGCATCCAGGACAATCGGCTGAAATTTTAGTAGAAGGTAAATCAATTGGTTACTTGGGCCGTTTGCATCCATCTCTAGAAAATGAGCTTGATTTAAGCACGACTTGGGTGGCTGAACTTGATCAAACAGCTGTTTTGCAATCTTATGTATCTAATTTTACAGAATTATCACGTTTTCCTTCGGTTAGACGTGATATTGCGCTTTTAATCTCTGATAATATAAATGTTAGAGATATTCAGCAGTTAATCGAACAAACTGGTGGAGAGCTTTTAGACTCTACATGGTTATTCGATGTGTATACGGGGCAGGGTGTCGAAGATGGTAAGCGCTCATTAGCGTTTGCACTTTTGTGGCAACATCCTTCACGTACGCTTGAAGATGCTGAAATTAAATCTGGTATGGACAATATAATCCAAGTGTTAGAAAACACTTATCAAGCGACATTGAGGGCCTCATGACAGCATTAACTAAAGCAGACATGGCTGATCATTTAAGTGAGTTAACCAGCTTAAATCGCCGTGAAGCAAAACAAATGGTCGAGTTGTTCTTCGACGAAATTAGCCAAGCACTTATTGCAGGGGAGCAGGTTAAGCTTTCTGGTTTTGGTAATTTTGAGTTAAGAGATAAACGCGAACGTCCAGGACGTAATCCTAAAACAGGTGAAGAAATTCCAATTTCTGCACGTAGGGTAGTGACTTTTAGAGCAGGTCAAAAGTTTAGACAACGCGTTGGAAATGAGCAGATCGATTGATCTGCTTTTTTTACTTATATTTAGATGGCTTTATTTAATTAAAATGTTATATCAATTTATCTAGATAGTTTAAGCGAAATGATTTTTGGAATATAAAACTTAGGCGTAAAAAAAGAGGACAAAATGTCCTCTTTTTTTCTAATCTAATATATAGATTAGTGTGCAGCAGAAGCAGCAACGTCAGAAGCAGCAGCAGCAACGTCAGAAGCAGCAGCAGCAGTTTCAGAAGCAGCAGCGTCAACAGCTACAGCAGCTTCAGAAGCAGCAGTAGTAGCTTCAGAAGCAGCAGCTACAGCTTCAGAAGCAGCAGCAGCAGGAGCTTCTTCTTTCTTAGAACAACCAACGAAAGCTAAAGTAGCAGCTACAGCAGCAGCAACAGCAAATTTTTTGAATAACATGGCATCACTCTCACAAAAAAGATTTGAGATTAAAAAAACCTAAGTTGGACTGTTTTGCTTTTATTATTCCTAAAACGTAGCTAGGTAACAACGCATGGAGCAGTCTAACTGGTCTGCCGCTATGCTATCACTGCAAATGCTGAAATACTACTGTCGTCTGTCAAAAAAATGTATGAAAAACAGAAAAACAGTCTGTTTTTTAACAGAAAAAAACAATCAATCGGCTCGAGTGTATTGGAAAAGGTAGAGGTAAACTACTAAAAAACTTATTTTTTTTAATTCAAAAATAATTATTATCAAAAGCTTATAAGTAAAATTACATAAAAAACTGCAAAATGTATTTTTGTGTAAAGCTTGTCAACCAAATAAAAAGCCACTCAAAAGAGTGGCTTTTTATGAAGATTAATCGATTAAGTTGAAGCTTTACGCTTCATTTGATCGAAGAAATCATCATTTGTTTTGGTTTCTTTCATACGATCAAGTAAGAATTCCATTGCCGCCAATTCATCCATAGGATGTAGAAGCTTACGGAGGATCCATACTTTACGTAAGTTATCATCATCCATTAAACGCTCTTCACGACGAGTGCCAGATTTCTTAATATTCATGGCAGGGAAGACGCGTTTTTCAGCAATACGGCGATCAAGTGTAATCTCTTGGTTACCTGTACCTTTGAATTCTTCATAAATTACGTCATCCATTTTACTGCCTGTTTCAATCAAAGCAGTTGAAATGATCGTAAGAGATCCGCCTTCTTCAATATTACGTGCAGCACCGAAGAAACGTTTAGGGCGTTCTAATGCATGAGCATCTACACCACCAGTTAATACTTTACCTGATGATGGGATAACCGTGTTGTAAGCACGAGCAAGACGGGTAATAGAGTCAAGAAGAATCACAACGTCTTTTTTATGTTCAACAAGACGTTTTGCTTTTTCAATTACCATTTCTGCAACTTGTACGTGGCGAGCAGGAGCTTCATCAAATGTTGAAGCAATGACTTCACCGCGAACAGTACGTTCCATTTCAGTTACTTCTTCTGGACGCTCGTCAATTAATAGAACAATCAGGAATACTTCTGGATTGTTTCTAACAATCGATTGAGCAATATTTTGAAGTAACATTGTTTTACCCGCTTTTGGCGGTGCAACAATAATAGAACGTTGTCCTTTACCAATTGGCGCAACTAAGTCAACAACACGAGCAGTTAAATCTTCTGTCGTACCATTACCGAGTTCCATAACCAATTGTTCAGTTGGGAAAAGGGGGGTTAAGTTTTCAAATAAAATTTTATTTCGAGAATTTTCTGGCGTGTCATAGTTAATCTGGTTAACTTTGAGCAACGCGAAATAACGCTCACCTTCTTTTGGAGGGCGAATAGTACCTGTGATGGTATCACCTGTACGCAAGTTAAAGCGTCGGATTTGTGAAGGACTCACATAAATATCATCCGGACCTGCTAAATACGAACCTGCCGCAGAGCGCAAAAAACCAAAACCATCAGAGAGAATTTCAAGAACGCCATCACCAAAAATTTCTTCGCCATTCATTGCATGGCGTTTCAAAATGGCAAAGATAATATCTTGCTTTCGGTTACGAGCCATACCTTCCAGGCCCATAAATTCAGCAATTTTAATTAATTCACCAATTGGTTTTTTCTTGAGTTCAGTTAAATTCATAAGGGTCAGAATTAGGAAAGAGTAGAGTGTGGTTTAAAAAGAAGAAAAATCGCTCGCATACAAAAAAGATTATCGCAATTGTATTTACACAATAACAATTCAGAAGTCTGATTGATTGTTTCGAAGAAAAATGTGAAAAAACAATTTCTGTTGCCGAGTGGCGATCTTTATGTTTGTGTCTTGTAAGAAGCCGGACGAAGATGATTCCCTTCAGTGCCTCTTGAGCATGCAATATAAGCCAGCTTAGTTAATTTGTCAATTTATAGCCGAAAAAAATACGCTATAAAAAAGTATAGCGTATTTTCATTCTTAGCATTTTGACTTAAACATTTTCATCAATAAAGCTAACAAGTTTAGAGCGAGGTACAGCACCAATTTGTTGAGCTACAACTTCACCATTTTTGAAAAGTAATAAAGCAGGAATATTACGGATATTGTATTTCACTGCAATATCTTCGCAAGAAGTTACATCAACTTTAACAATTTTTACTTTACCAGCATATTCACTTGATAGGTCTTCAAGAACAGGTGCAATTGCTTTACAAGGTGCACACCAACCTGCCCAGAAGTCAACAAGTACAGGTGTTTCAGCGTCTAGAACATCTGCTTGGAAGTTATCATCAGTTGTATTTACAATAGTCGCAGACATGGTACGGCTCCAATTTTTAGAAAAAGTGCTATTACTACAGGAGAAATTATCTCTATCAGTATTACATAGCTACTTAGTTCAATGTAAGGGTTTGATGCTATTATTCAAGGCTTAACTAAATTTGTCTAATGGATGCTCACGATATTCATCATCGGCTTGTACAATCGTTTAACAATTAGAAAAATATCGATGGCTATTAATTGTTGATGAAAATGGCTTTTCAATTGCATTCGTGTGAATTACTCTAGGCGTGAATTGTTATGGGTTTAGTTCAATAATGTCTGACTTTCTGATTGATGAAGAATTACTTGCCGCCATAGATATGGGGTCGAACAGCTTTCACCTTGCAATTGCACGGGTAGATCATGGCGAAGTTAAAAAAGTTGCTTCGATGTCAGAAAAAGTACAGCTTGCAGCTGGTTTAGATGAAAATAAAAATTTAACAGAAGCCGCGCAGCAACGTGGTTTAGCATGTCTAGCCCGTTTTGTTGGAAGATTGAGCTCTGTTCAACCTAATCGTTTACGAATCGTGGCTACGAATGCCTTGCGTCAGGCAAAAAATGGTCATGAATTTATTCAAAAAGCTGCAGAAATTTTACCTAAACCTATTGAAATTATTGCAGGACGAGAAGAAGCCCGTCTGATCTATTTGGGTGTATCGCATACCATGGCCAATGGTGGACGTCGCTTAGTTGTTGATATTGGTGGTGGTTCTACCGAATTCATTATCGGTGAAGAGTTTGAACCCATTTATACTGAGTCATTACAAATGGGTTGTGTGGCTTATACAACGGCCTATTTTTCTGATGGGGAAATTACACAAAAAGCATTTGATAAGGCCGTAGTGGCTGCTCGTAAAGAACTTTCTGCTATTGCAACGACTTATAAAATGGAAGGATGGGATACAGTCGTTGGTTCGAGTGGAACGATTAAGGCCTGTCGCCAAATTATGGTCAATATGGGCTTAAGTGATGAACAAGAAAATGTCACTCGAGAAGGACTATATAAACTTAAAGATAAATTACTTAAGTTTAAAAATGTTTCTGAAATTGATTTTGAAGGATTAAGAGAAGATCGACGAGCAGTTTTGCCAGCCGGATTGGCAATTTTGTACGCAGTTTTTGAAGTTTTAGAAATTGATCGTTTGGCATATTCTGATGGTGCATTACGCGAAGGTGTGATGTATGACCTGTTAGGTCGATTTAAACATGAAGATATCCGTGATCGTAGTGTACAGGCCTTAATGGGGCGTTATAACGCAGATCCAAAGCAAGCAGAAAGAGTTGTAAATACAGCACAACAATTATTTGATGGTGTTGCGAAATCTCTTAATTTAACTAGTGAAGACAGTGACTTACTGCGTCGAGCTGCTTATTTGCATGAAATTGGTTTAGCAATTAGTCATGGTGGTTATCATCGCCACGGTGCTTATTTATTACAGCACTCAGATATTCCAGGTTTCTCGCAAATTGATCAAAATCATCTTTCACATTTAGTTGCTCACCATCGTCGTAAATTGCGAAATGATGTAAAAAACGAAATTTTGAAGGCTGGTGGTCATAAATTACTTTACTTAAGTTTATTACTTCGCCTAGCAGTTTTACTCAACCATAGTCGAAGTGATCAGATGCTTCCTGCCATTGAACTGACCATCATAAATGATCAACAATGGCAGCTTAGTGTTTCTGGTGATGCCAAACAATGGCCATTGTTAGTTGCCGACTTGCACGATGAGCAAGAGCAGTTTAAGCATTGGGACATTGAATTGAATATTCAGTCGGAAAAATTTATCGATTAAAGGGATAATATTCGACCTATGAAAAAATCTACTCAGTCCAAAGCTTGGACAACGGTTCAAATTGCACGTCATCCTGAACGTCCGCAGTTTCTAGATTATGTCGGTGAAATCTTTACAGAGTTTGACGCCTTGCATGGTGATCGTTTGTTTGGTGACGATGGTGCGATGGTAGGTGGTCTTGCTCGTTTTGACGGTCAACCTGTGATGGTCATTGGACAACACCGTGGTCGTAGTACCCGTGAAAAATTAAAGCATAACTTCGGTATGGCTAACCCTGAAGGTTACCGTAAATCTCAACGCCTATTAGATATGGCTGAGCGTTTTAATCTTCCGGTCTTCACATTTATTGATACGATGGGTGCTTACCCAGGTGTTGGTGCTGAAGAGCGTGGACAAGCCGAAGCAATTGCAACGAGTCTTGCTCAACTTTCAAGCTTGAAAGTTCCTGTTGTTGCAACAGTACTGGGTGAAGGTGGTTCTGGTGGTGCTTTAGGTATTGGTGTTGCTGACAGAGTCATTATGTTGTCGCACAGTATTTATTCTGTGATTTCACCAGAAGGCTGCGCATCTATTTTATGGAAAACTGCTGAAAAAGCGGCTCAAGCGAGCGAAGCTTTAGGTTTAACAGCAGACAAATTACAATCTCTAGGTATTGTTGAATATGTAGTAGATGAAGGCGAGGGGGCACATTTAGACCCTGAGCAAGTCATGCAAAACCTAAAAGTAGTTCTAAAGCAAGCTTTGGATGAATTGCTACCACTGGAAGCAAATGAACGATGCGAAGCACGTTATCAACGTTTAATGAAGTTTGGCAGCGCAAATTTAGGCATAATGTCTTAAAGCAGGCTCAACTATTTTCAGAAAATAGTTCTTTTCTTATTGGATGTAGTGGTGGCATGGATTCTATGCTGCTGCTACATTTGATGTCTCAAATTTTCCCTCAAAAGATCCGAGCAATCTATATCGATCATCAGCTGCAATCACAAAGTGCAGAGTGGGGGAAACTAGTCACTGAACAGGCTACTCGTTTAGATATTCCTTTTATTATTCAAAAAGTTCAGGTTACCGATGGTAATTTGGAAGCTCAAGCACGTCAGGCGCGTTATCAAGCTTATCGACAGCATTTGCGACCGAATGAAACCTTAGTACTTGCTCATCATCAGCAAGATCAGGCTGAAACGGTCATACTCCGTTTATTATCGGGTGCAGGTGTTGATGGATTAGCTGCAATGCAGTCTGTGGATTACCGTGTAGACATGACGATTTGGCGTCCTTTTTTAGACTTATCTCGTGAGCAAATTGCTGATTGGACTACTCAACTTGAAATTGAGTATGTAAATGACCCGACAAATTACGATATTCATTATGATCGGGCATGGTCGCGTGAGGAACTTTGGCCATTTTTACAAAACAGATTTCCTAAAATGCAGCAAGCACTGAGCCGAACCAGTTATCTCATGCAAGATGCTTCTGAAATTTTAGAAGAAGTTTTGAACGCCGACTTAAAGCATTGCGGTACTGCTGAGTGTTTAGACTTAACTAAACTTTTAGATTTATCAGTTGCTCGTCAACGTCAATTACTTTCGGTTTGGATGAAAGGTGATGGGCAATATCGACCTGCATTTGAAATGGTTGAGCGTTTAAAAAATGAAGTGATTGATTCAAAGTCCGATGCACAAGCAGCATTACACTGGAATCAGTTTTACTATGTCCGTTATCAACACCATCTTTATAGATTGAGTAAGCAAGTTTTTCTTGCTGAAAAATTAAACCCAGTTGAAGCTGAGTCGGAGCATCATTTCCAAATGGGGGAAATAGTGCATTACGCTTCAGGAAGTTTTCAGATTACACAAAAAAATATCGGTTTGAGTCCATCTTTATTAAATAAAAAAATGACAATAATTCGACGTCAAGGTGGAGAAAAAGTCCATTTATACGGTCGTGTTGGGCAATGGCCATTAAAAAAAGCAATTCAAGAAGCACATATTTTGCCTTGGCTTCGTCATACAATTCAAATATTAGTCATAGATAATGTTATGCTTGGGGTTTTTACACCGAAAGGATTTTGGTTGGCTCAGTCTCCGTATTGTGAGCAAGGAGGATGGCAACTGGATTTAATTTCTCATTCTTGTAATCTGGTAAATGGCGAATATGGTTATGGCAAGTGCAGTAAATTGTAATATCTGTTTTATTGGTGGCGGTAATATGGCCCAAGCGTTAATTGGCGGGCTCATTTCAAGAGGTTTACCACCGACACGTATTACTGTTTCAGATCCTGTTGAGCAGATCCGTCAATTATTACAAGAGAAAGAAGTCCACGTAACACAAGATAACGTGGCTGCAATTCAAAATGCTGATGTTGTCGTACTAGCGGTAAAGCCGCAAGTTTTGGCGACTGTTTTACGTCCGTTGAAAGGTCTTTTATCAGATAAATTGGTCATTTCAATTATTGCTGGTGCTGAAATTCAAACGATATCAAACTTAATTGATAGCAATCGAATTGTTCGCGTTATGCCGAATACACCAGCTCTGGTTCAAACTGGCGCGCACGGTATCTATGCAAATGATGTAGTAGGTACTTCGGATCGTGAATTAACAAGTCAGATTTTAGCGGCCACAGGCTTAACAATTTGGGTAAACTCCGAAGCTCAAATTGATGCGGTAACAGCAGTTTCTGGTTCAGGCCCTGCATATTTTTTCTATCTGATGGAAAGTATGATCCGTGCGGGTAAAAATTTAGGACTGGATGAAAAAGTTGCAACTGCGTTAACTCTTCAAACGGCGTTAGGTGCAGCTCAAATGGCAATTACCAGTTCAAATACTCCATCTGAACTTCGTAAGAATGTGACATCGCCAAATGGTACAACACAAGCTGCACTTGAAGTTTTTGACCGTGCACAAATCTCCCAAAATATTCAATCTGCATTGGCTGCTGCACAGAAGCGTAGCCAAGAATTGGCTCAAGAATTGAGTGACAGTGCGAAATAGCTTAAATAGGATAAGACAACTATGGGTGCAAATTCTGCGCTAATTTTTGGAATTTTAATTAATGTCGCGATTTTATTGGTCTTTTTCCGTTTTTTAATGCAATTGGCGGCAGTAAGTCCTTATAATCCTGTGGTTTTATCGACCGTAAAGGCGACTAAAATTGTTGATATTTTTGGCCGAATTTTTCCAACGGTCGCAAAAGGCCGATTTAATTTGGCTGCGTTGGTTCTTTTAATTATTTTGTATTTACTGAAAATTTTCGGTGTGATGTATCTTTCTGGCTCTATGCCAAATAGTCCGATTCATTTAGTGATTCTGACATTTGTGACTATGATTCAGGACTTGATTCGTTTCTGCCGTTATTTAATTTTTGCAACGATCATTTTGAGTTGGGTGGTTATGTTCACTCAATCTCGTTCACCTTATATTGAGGTGATTCAAGATTTAGCCGAACCATTACTCGCGCCATTCCGTCGTTTATTGCCTAATATGGGAATGATTGATTTATCTCCTATTTTGGCATTTTTGGCACTCTATATTGCCGAAATTTTAATGAATGAAGTTGCTAAAGTTCTCTTAACTGGTCTTTAAGCTAACTCAATAAAAAAGGGCTGTATTTCACAGCCCTTTTTTTATTTCTACTAATTAATGGGCGTCATCCCAGTTTTGTCCTTGGCCAACTTCAACCACTAAAGGTACGGAAATTTCTACAACAGATTCCATGACTTTTGCGATTTGTTTGGAAAGTTCTTCAGCAATGTTTTGATCGGCTTCAAAAACTAATTCATCGTGTACTTGAAGAAGTAACTTGGCTTGATCTTTTGGCAAGATTTTATCAACTTCAATCATTGCAATTTTAATAATATCAGCTGCACTACCTTGTAAAGGTGCATTGATGGCAGCACGTTCAGCAGCCTTACGCACCATTACATTTCGTGCATCAATATCTGGTGTATATAGACGACGGCCTAAAATGGTTTCAACAAAGCCTTGCTCTGATGCAACTTGACGTGTGCGTTGCATATATTCATAGATGCCAGGGTAGCGTTGGAAATATTGCTTAATATAATTTTGCGATTCTTGACGTGTGAAACCTAACTGGCGAATCAAGCCAAACTCAGACATACCATACAGTAGACCAAAGTTTACGGCCTTAGCTTGACGACGTTGATCATTGGTCACATCTTCAATCGCAATACCCAATACTTCTGCCGCAGTACGGCGGTGAACGTCTTGTCCGTGCTGGAACGCATGTACTAAAGCATCATCTTGAGAAAAATGAGCCATTAAACGAAGTTCAATTTGTGAGTAATCGGCTGCTAGTAAAACTCGTCCTTCTGGTGCAATGAATGCCTTACGAATTTGACGGCCAATTTGTCTACGAATTGGAATATTTTGTAAGTTAGGATCAGAAGAGGAGAGGCGGCCTGTCGCTGTGAGTGCTTGATGATAACTCGTATGTACACGATGCGTGTCGTTATGAGATTGCTCAACTAGACGATCCGTATAGGTACTTTTTAGCTTTGCCAAACCACGATGTTCTAGAATAATTTCCGCTAAAGGATGTTCAATCTTTTCTAAAACACTTTCACTGGTGCTGTATTGTCCAGTTGCAGTTTTTTTACCACCTTTGATTCCTAATTTATCAAATAGGATTTCGCCTACTTGCTTAGGTGAAGCAATATTAAAAGTTTCATCTGCAATTTCCATAGCCTGATTTTCAAGGCCTTCCATGGTTTTTGCAAACTCAACACTTAATTTATCTAAGAAAGCATGATCTAAACGAATACCATCTTCTTCCATGCCTGACAAAATTCGGGCAACCAGCATTTCGATGTTATATAAAATATTTTCTAACTCAGGAAATGGCTTAAGTTTGTTTGAAAGTACTTCATACAAACGATAGGTCACATGCGCATCTTCTGCTGCATAGTGAGCAGCAACTTCAATCTCAATTTGATTAAAAGTTTTCTGCTTTGCACCCTTACCAGCAATTTGTTCAAAGGTGGTGGTCAAGTGACTTAAGTAGACACGAGCTACATCATCCATGCCATGACGAGTTGCTGCTGCATTTAATACATAAGATGCCAGCATGCTATCGAAATACCAGCCTTTTAACTCAATTCCATGATTGGCAAAGATATGGGCATCATATTTAAGGTGATGACCAATTTTTTTAACCGTTTCATTTTCTAATACAGGCTTAATTTGACCCAGTATTTGTTCACGGTCCAGTTGCTGCGGTGCATTTTCATAATTATGCGCTAAAGGCACATAATAAGCGTCTTGTGCATCAAACGCGATTGAAAAACCAACCATCTCGGCAATACGATAATCGAGACTTGTAGTTTCTGTATCAATAGCAAAATGATCAGCATTTTGCATGCGTTGCAAGAGTTGATCCCATGCTTCTTGAGTTAAAACAGTATGATAATTTGCAGTCCCAAGCTGGTCATCTTGACTGGTTAAGCTTGCCTGATCTTCGGTTTCTATAGCGTCAACCGGTTTAACTTCATCTTGAACGACTACTTGTGAAACTTGTTGCTTATAAGTAGAGCTGTTCGGATTATTTGGATGATCAAGCGACTGTAACTGATTTCTAAACTCAAGCTCAGTATAGAGGTTACGTAAAGCATCAACATTTGGATCAGTGAGTTTTAGTTCATGCCAGTCGAGTTCTAAAGGAAGATCACAGACAATGCTAGCTAACTGGTGATCAAGCTTAATATTGTCTAAATTATCTTTAATATTTTGGCTAATCTTGCCTTTAAGTTGATCAGCATTGGCAATGATATTCTCTAAAGTGCCATATTCAGTCAGTAACTTAGCTGCTGTTTTTGCCCCTACGCCTGGAACACCCATAATACCATCGGATGCATCACCCATTAGTGTTAAATAGTCGATAATCTGATTTGGCCAAACACCAAATTTTTCAAATACACCGTCGGTGTCCATTACGCGATCTTTAAAGCTATCTTCAAGTTTGACATGATCATTGACGAGCTGAGCCATGTCTTTATCTCCTGTTGAGATAAGCACATGATGGCCTTCAAGCACGGCACGTTTAGCAAGTGTACCGATAATGTCATCTGCTTCAGCACCCGGAAGACTATATAAAGGAATGCCTTGGGCTTTAATTAATGCATGTAAATATGGAATCTGTTGAGATAACTCTTCAGGCATGGTTGGACGGTCACCTTTATAAATAGGTGAAAGCTTATGACGGAAAGTTGGCTCAGGCGTATCAAAAATTACGGCCATATGCGTCGGTTGCATACGACGCATAAGTTTTTGAATCGCAGAAATTGCTCCACGTATTGCATTGGTATGTAACCCTGTAGAGGTCGTCAATGGTGGTAATGCATGATATGCACGAAATAAAAAATAGGACCCATCAACCAAGACAAATGGTGGCATTGAACAATTCCTTAATTTGAATTACGGGTATTTTACGTGAAAACGGCTATGAATGCAGGATTATGATTTTTGCAGTATTTTGTATGTATAAATATACGCTTGTATTGCCTTGAAGTAAGATGACATGTAATGAAGGTGTCATATTGCTAAGCCCATGTATAAAAAAGACAAACAGGGAATGATCATCGTTTTGATCGCTTTGACTTTGTTTTTAGCCATTTCAATTGGTTTTAAATTTCAGAGTGCTGTTGCTGCTTTATCTATTGCACTCGTGGTAGTACTGGTTCAATTATTATCAAATCTGCATCAGCGTCTGACTCATTTAGAACAACAGTTTTCTCAGCAGAAAAAACCACTTTATTCTATTCATACACAAACAATAGTGATTTATGCAGCCGCCTTGGTTGCATTAGTTGCTTATATGAATCACTGGATGTGGATTGCTGGTGGGGCATTACTGATTTTATTGCTATGTTTAGTCCAAACGATTAGTGTGTTTCATACTCGACTGTTATATCTCGAGTCGACAAAACCAACTGTTCATGTAAATGAAACTCTACAAACAGAAATTATAACTCCAGCGGTAGTGCAAGTTGATTCCAATAGTACAGACACGTTAATGCCTGTTGAAACATCAGTTTTAAATCACACAGAACAACCAACTCAAGTACAGAGTACATGGTGGCAACCAGCAGTCGACTGGATGGTTCATGGCAACCCAATTTTAAGAGTTGCTGTCGCTGTGTTGATGGTTGGGGTGGTGTTGTTATTGCGTTTCGCAAGCGAGCACTGGCAACTTAGTTTAGGTGTAAAACTTGGTTTTATTGCAATTGCTGGAGGTGTATTAACGGCATTTGGATATAGCTTGCAAAAGAAAAATCAACTTTTTGCTGTGGCATTGCAGGGTGTAGGACTAGCTGTTGTATTCCTAACACTTGTGTTCTCACATCATTTTGGTGTAATTGCTAATCTCACTACAGCCAGTATTCTGTTTACGATATTATTGGCTATTACGGTATTCCTGAGTTTAAAACAACAAGCTATTTATTTGGCAATTTTAGCACTCGGCATGGCCTATGCAGCCCCTTTAGTTATTCCACAATATCGTCCAGATGTAGTCTTCCTATTCAGCTACTATTTGGTAATTAATTTAGCAGTTGCTGCGGTTAATTTTATTCAGCCTTGGAAAATCTTAAATCAGATTGCTTTCTTTGCCACGATGTTTATTGGTGGTAGCGCGATAGGTTTTTATGCAGAACCAGCAAAATTTGACACATTAGACTGGATTTTATGGCTACATATAGCTCTGTTTATTTGGCTTAGTGTCCGTTATAGCCAAAATATATCTCGAGTTTCAGCACGTGAACAACAAGAAGGCATTCGTTTACCTCCGCTCTTAGATGTTGGTCTTATTTTTAGTGTGCCTGTACTAGGCTTTACGCTACATGCCTATTTAGTCCATGAGTCTACTCAAGCGTTGACGATTGGTGCTGCTGTTTTGGCTGGTACTTATGCGGTATTAACTTTCTGGATCAAAAAGACCCATCCTCAACTTTCAGTTCTTGCTAAAAGCTTTTTCATCCTCGCTGTTGCATTTTTTGCTTTAATTTTTCCACTCGCGAAAGGGGCACATTGGACTGCGATTGGTTGGGTTGCTCAAGGTACGGCCCTTATTGTATGGGGGGTAACTGAGCGGTACCGTTTAAGCCGATATATTGGTGTAATTTTAGTTTTACTCAGTTCGGTTGCATTGTTTTATCAATTTTGGGCGAATGCAGAGTTCCCGACTCTAAGCACAAGCATTTATGCAATTGCCCAATTCATTTCGGCCTATTATTTATTGCAATACAACAGTAAAGAGCAACAGTATTTTAGCGCCAGCATGTTTAGCGGCATTTTCTTATGCTTAGGTATGTATGCGGGTGCTATCGCTGGTATAGAAATTTTGACATGGCAACATCATGGCTTAAGCCCATATTTGATGATTGCAATACTATTATTATCAATATTTAGTGTAGTGGTTCACTACAAACTAAGAGTCCAATGGCAGAGCTTACAGTTAAGTTTAATTAGCCTGTTATTGTTGTTAATTTTGGGTGAGGCCTTTACCAGTCAAGTATTCAGCATGTTTAAATGGCCGAGTATATTACAGCAGGGTACTTTCCTCATCGCAGCAACGCTTCTTAGTGCTTTATTCATTATGGCTCAACCGCAATCAGGTCAGTTTGGATCTTTAAAGGTCTGGTCTGGTTTAAGCTGGTTGGCATTAGCAACGGTTGGTTTGGCAATATTTCCACAAATGCCACTTGTTGCTCTGGCTTTCGTTCCTGTGATTTATTCCCTTTGGGTGTATAAGCCTCATAAAACGACATTGTTACATCAAATTCCAGTGTGGTGTTTAAGTCTACTTTGGTTGCTAGTAGTGAGTGTAGACCGGCATTCTGCTGAGTACCTTTACTTTATTCCTTTGATTAACTTAACTGACTTCCTTTCAATTTCAGTATTTGCTGGTCTACTCTTTATTATTTATCAGCATACTTTTGATCAAGATAAATCACTGGAGTGGACTTTTAAAATTACAACAATTCTAGTGGGGTTGTTGGTATTCAGTAGTGTGGTGGTCAGAGGCTTGCACTATTACTGGGCAACACCACTCTGGAGTGCTGCAATTTGGACAAATGGAATCGTACAGTTAAGTCTGACATTGCTTTGGGTAATCTTGGCATTTATTTTAACTACATTCTCTAGCCGAAAAATGATTCGTCAATTATGGTTTGTAGGTGCTGCGCTTTTAGGGATTGTGGTATTAAAACTGATTTTGCTTGATCTATCGCAAAGTGCGACTTTAACTCGAGTCATTTCATTTATTGGCGCGGGCGGGGTAATGTTGATTATTGCTTATCTTGCGCCATTACCACCATCATCCGCTGTACAGAAAAATGAAGAGCCTAAGCTTTAGGCTCTCGATTTAATTCTTTTTGATTACTGTATTGATCGATATCATCTTCAGCAAAAACACTAGATGGTCGATCAATCAAACCCATTTTAGGAACAGGAATTTCAATTCGGTTATCTAAGAATCCATTTCGGATTCGTTCTTGCATTTCATCTCGAACTTTTAAAGAGTTCTCTTGTCGACACCACATTGTGAATAAAAGCTCAATTGATGATTCTCTGAATGCGGTCACTGTAACAGCAGGCTTTGGGTCATCTAATACAAGAGGATAATGAGCTGCTACATTCAGTAGAACCTCACGTACTTTAATAATATCTTCGTGAAAGTTGATTGCGAGCGTAATTGGGATACGTCGTATCGGATATTTAGACAAGTTGTGTACAGGCGCACGAATAAGCTGTTCATTCGGCAAACGAATATAGACATTGTCGAGTGTAAGTAATTTTACCGAAAGCAAATCAATTGAAATGACTTCGCCTTCAATTGTATTACCACGAATGAGAGTAATCTGGATCGTATCACCGACTTCAAATGAACCTTCACCAATCAAAAATAAACCACTAATCAAGTTACTGGCAGATGTTTGCGATGCGAAACCAAGCGCTACGGTTAAAATCCCTGCCGCACCAAGAAATACACTCAGTTTAAAACCAGCTTCTTTTAAACTCGTCATAATGAAGAGTAAGAAAATAAAATAAAAAATACCGCGGCGCCACACCAGACGTTGATGAGCATTAAAACGTGAGCCAATGGTTCTAATAAATGTATTTGAAATAATACGGGCAAGAACAAAACCAATAAAACACAGCACAACACCGACTAAAATTTCACTAATACGTTCGGTATTGATATTGGTAAATATGCTTGTGAGGCTATCAGCGATATCCTTAGGAATACTTGTATCAGCCATATAAACCTCTTAAAAGAATGAATCAAACATATTGAATAATGCTCCACCAGGTGAACGGGGTGGGTGAACATAGGTCACTTCACCAGCAAGAGGGGGCGTACGGTTTTCAATACGAATGCGTGCGGGACGATCAGAGCCTTCATAATAAACTTTAATTTGAGAAGTCCATAAACGACCAGTACTTTCACTATAAAAAAGAGGTAGAGCTGTAACGGGCACGTTCATGCGGTCAAAACGCAATTGATGATTACTGGTGTTGTGAAAATCAATTGGTGTAACCGCACGAAAAGCACGTGGTGTTAACAGGTTCAAATCGGTACGCCCATCTACAGAAGTGGCATAACAAATTTCACCTTGCTGGGCATTTGGACCAAACCATGTATCTTTAGGTTGAATTACAGGAATCTCAAACAAAGGCTCATGCTGACTTTCAACTAAACCTGCAATCCATAGGGGGGTACTAATATAAAGAGTTCCCCGTTGACCTGCCGGAATGTAAATAGGATCAACGGGTTTAATGACTACAGAACGGTCTGCCAGACGGGGCATAAGTAAAAATTCTGGATTAGTTTTCCGAAACATGTAGCGTTCTACTTGAACAGTATGCGGAAAGGCAAAATTCGGATCGGCAATTGGATGCCAATCTTGCTCATTATCGTCTTGAAGAGATGGGCGATAATATTCGATACGCCATTCTTTTATACCGCGTGTTAGACGAAAAAGCATTGAACCAAATTGCCATGCTTTAGACTGATTAATTTCAAAGCGCTGCTCTCCCCACCATTTTAAGGAATTCTGGGGGCGAGGCTGATATTCATTATTTTCAAACAAGACGTAAAATTCCTCTACCGAGTTGTTAAACAGACTTCACGCTGTAATCTGCTTAGAGTACACTCAAAATCATCTTACTCATCATTATAAATTGTGATGCAAATATTGAAACAAATACAAGTTCCATATAGTTTTGCCAAGCGTCATGGTGTTTTATTTCGTTATGACGGTGATCAAGTATTTATTATTAGACGTCAAAACACTGAAAAAATTGCATTGCAGGAAGCAAGACGAATTCTAGGTAAGCCAGCTCACTTCCAATTATGTACTGAACAAGAATTTAATACGCTCTTAAGTACAAGCTATGCCGGCGATACAGGGGAATCACAACAAGTTGCAGCAGGTTTAGAAGATCATCCTGATTTATTAAGTTTGGCCGATCAGGTTCCTGAGACAGAAGATTTGATGGATCAGGAAGATGATGCTCCAATTGTCCGTCTAATTAATGCACTACTTTCAGAGGCAATTCGAGTAGGGGCTTCTGATATTCACATTGAAGCTTTCGAAAAGAAATTATCTGTACGATTACGTGTAGATGGTCAATTACGTGAAGTTGTACAGCCGCGCCGTGAGTTGGCGCCGTTGCTGGTTTCACGTATTAAAGTCATGGCTAAACTCGATATTGCAGAAAAACGAGTGCCACAAGATGGACGTATTTCTTTACGCCTTGCAGGCCGAGAAGTAGATGTCCGTGTTTCGACTTTACCATCTTCACATGGTGAACGGGTTGTAATGCGTTTGCTCGACAAACAAGCTGGTCGACTTAATATGATCCACTTGGGATTAATGGCAAATGACTATGAGCGTTTAACTCAGTTAGTACATCGTCCTCATGGCATTATTTTGGTCACAGGGCCTACAGGTTCAGGGAAAACAACAACATTATATGCAGCTCTATCTGATCTAAATGATAATACGCGGAACATCTTAACAGCCGAAGATCCGATTGAATATCAACTTGAAGGCATTGGTCAAACACAAGTGAATACCAAAGTGGATATGACGTTTGCTCGTGCTTTAAAGGCAATGTTGCGTCAAGATCCAGATGTGGTGATGGTAGGTGAGATTCGTGACTTGGAAACGGCTGAAATTGCAGTACAAGCATCGTTAACTGGACATTTGGTTTTATCGACACTACATACCAATACAGCTATTGGTGCGGTTACTCGACTTAAAGATATGGGAATCGAGCCTTTCTTATTATCAAGCTCTTTAATTGGGGTGATTGCTCAACGTTTGGTTCGTACTTTATGTCCACATTGTATGACATGGCGCGAAGCTGATACTTTTGAAAAACAGGTTTTTCAACATATTCATAATGAACTATTGTTGCAGTTACCTGAAGCCAAAGGGTGTGACCATTGTTCACATTTAGGCTTTAATGGACGTACAGCCATTTATGAAATCGTACCAGTTGATGAACCGATGCGCCGTCTCATTCATGGTAATGCGGCTGAATATGAATTAGAAAATCATGCTCGTGAGTATTCAGGTTCAATTCGTGATGATGGTCTGCGTAAAGTACTCGCAGGTAAAACGACACTTGAAGAAGTGCTTCGAGTAACCAATGAAGCAAGCGAAGTCTAATTTGTAACATGCAATAAAAAATGCCCGATATGATTCGGGCATTTTTTATATTGAAACTTATTCTGTCACAATATTAAAAGTTACATCAATATTGTTGCGAGTTGCATTTGAATATGGGCAAACAATATGAGCTGCTGCAACTAACTTTTCAGCTTCTTCACGGTCCATACCCACTAAGTAAACATTTAAAGTTACTTCGATGCTAAAACCTGTAGGAATGGGACCAATACCTACTTCGCCTTCTACGTAAGCATCTTTACTAATGTTGAATTTATCGCGGTTTGCAACAAATTTTAAAGCTCCTAAAAAGCATGCTGAATAACCAGCTGCAAATAATTGCTCAGGATTTGTTACAGCACCACCAGCGCCACCCATTTCTTTAGGTACGCCAAGTTGTACATCTAATACACCGTCAGATGAAGTTGCGCGGCCATCACGACCACCGGTTGCTTTAGCTTTTGCACGATAAACAACTTTTTCTAATGACATCGTTTTTATTCCTAAAATAAATTGAATACAAATATATCGTACACGACTTAATTATTTTGACAAGTATATTTTTTGAAAAAATTGCTGTTTATTTAACTAGGTTTGTACGGAGTTTGGTAAGTTGATCTTTCAAGCCTAATAGTGTTGTCATGTCACATGAACTTGCTTCTAGTACGCCTGCTGGAATATCCAATGCTTGATCTTTTAATTTTTTTCCTTCATCGCTAAGTGTAATAATCACTTGTCTCTCGTCTTGAGTTGAGCGGGTACGATGAAGTAAATTTAGGGCTTCTAACTTTTTCAAGATAGGAGTGAGAGTGGATGATTCTAAAAAAAGTTTGGTGCCAATTTCTGAAACAGTCACTTCATCCTGTTCCCACAAAACTAACATCACTAAATATTGGGGATAGGTAAGCCCCAAAGGTGCGAGAAGTTTTCTGTAGAGTTGATTAAGCGCTAAATTTGTTGAATAAATGAGGAAACACAATTGATTCTCAAGCTTTAAGTTTTGGCAGTCTTGGTCCATATATTCCTCAAAGAAACTCATATTGCTTTTGTAGTATATCGCGTTCTATTCAGTTTCTTAAATGTTCATCAGAATAGGTTATGAATAAAGTAAATTAAGGGACATAAAAAATGGAATAATTAATCCAATTATTCCATAAGATAAAAATATTTTAGATAAAATTGTCTACCATAGATCTGCAATTTTTTTCATTAAACGCGCACGATATTTAGCGGTAGGATTATTTGCATTGCGTTGTTGCTCTTGTTCATAAAAATCTTGCCATGCAGTAATCATTTCAAGCGTTGTTCCTTGTTTTTTAATCATAGAAACATCTGCTGGCTGAATATTTTCTAAACGTTGTCTTGCACCTTCTGCACCCGTTCCCCATCCAATTATTCTTTGGCCAAATGCAGGCAAAGGAATATCTTTAGGAGTAGAGGGAAGAGTATCTGATTTGAGCTGTGCCGTTGGTGAAACGAAATGATTCGTTGTCCCAAACTCAGCATAACAATGAATATTTGCCCCCAAGCAAAAAAAGCTAAATAAGTATTTCCACATGAATAATTAAACTTTTAATAGTGAATTAATTTACGGTGTGTCATTAGAGGCATTGAAGAACGGACGAGATCTTGCGCTGTTAGATCAAAGGGCACAGTAATTAAACCATTTCCTTCATATCCAATCATACTTAAAATTTGGCCACGACTATCAGTTGCCCCAGAGTGTCCCCAGGTCTGTCGTTTTTCACCATGCCAGCCCTGTTGTGCTGCACCTAAAACATAACATTGGCTATCCATTGCCCGAGCTTGTAACAAAAGCTGCCAGTGCATTTGTCCAGTTGTATAGGTAAATGCAGCAGGGGCAGTAAGAATATGAGCGCCTTGTTGTCTTAGCGTTAGAGCAAGCTCTGGAAAACGCAAGTCATAACATACCATTAAGCCAATATTGCCAAAAGGGGTAGATGTGACTACTACGTCTGTTCCCGGTTCAAAGAAACGAGACTCCTGATAACCACCGACAGCATCACCCACTTGTACATCAAATAAATGGATCTTGTCATAACGCGCTTCTGTACGCTCAGGGCTAATACAGAGGCTAACAGTTCGGACGCGACCATCTTGAATAGTCGATCCATCTGGACGGAATGGGCAGGGTAAGGTGCCAGCCACAATCCAGATTTGATATTGATGTGCGAGTTTCTCAAGCCTTTGTTGAATAGATTCAAATTGCTCAGCAGTTTCACGTTGTTTTCCAGCAGCAAAACATACAAAGTTTTCGGGGAAAACAATCAAACTGGCATTTTGCGCCTTGCTCTGTTGAATCAAAGACTCAATGACTTGAAAATTATTTTCAATATCATCTTGAGAGTTCATTTGAGCAACAGAAACGAGGGTCATATTCTAATCCGGCTTAATGGTGAAAATCAGGCATTTTGCTTGTCAGATACCTGTTCAAGAGTATCTTGTTCTTTCTGTAACTGCTTAACAAGTGGCTCAAACATATTCTGATTGTTTGCATTGAGTTTCATCAATGTCTTATGTGCATCCAGAACAGTTCTTAGCATTGCATTATGAGTGATTTGTTCATCTGTTAACGTTAATGTGCAAACGTTAGGATCACCACAATAATTCAAAATGACAAAAACCTGCCCTAGCCCCATACTGTTGGCTAAGGTTGTGATATCTGGATTGGTAGATAGCATCACAGCTTGAATATGATGAGTCTGTTTAAGCTTTAAACCCAGCTTAGCTAGGATGCCTAATACAGTACTATCAATAAATGTTGTTTGGGTTAAATCAACGATTGCACCTACAACATTCTCTTGCTGTTCAATTCTGTTTAAAAGTTTGTCTAGACTTATACAAGAATGGGCTCGCACTTCACCAATAAGTTTGAAAATATGCGTTCCATTTAAACTTGCATATTCAACATGACCTGTTGACATATAAATGCCATTTTCAGAGAAGGATAGAAAAATTATCACATAGTGCCATCCCAGACTCAAGAGTCCTTAAGTCGTATATTATGTAATTAATTGATTCGTAAATTAATTCATTCGACAAAGACTGAAGATGGCAATATCATCGGCCACATGATCGGGTGCTTGAAATGATTGATTTTGCAAATGATGGACCAATTGTTGGAACTGATCGTTTAAACCACCATCAAAAGGTTCGAGGGCTCCGTCCGAGCAAACAATGAAGCGAGCATGGCGATTTAATGTACAAATATGCTCTTCAACTTCAAGTTCATCAGTTAAACCTAGTGGGAAACTGCTCGTTGTTAGAATCTTCGGTGCCTGATTAGGCTCAAAAATGATAGGAGGAGGGTAATGTCCAGCACTTGACCAGCGAAGAGTATGTGTTTCAAGGTTTAAAATACCCACCACAATCGTAATGTGCTTTTCGATATTCTCTTGAACTAACATCCCATTTAATTTTTTTATTAATTGTCTTGGGGTTTTAGAGCGACCATGAAATGCTGCCATCCATGATGTTAATAAACTACTGGTTACACCATGACCTGAAACATCAGCAAGATAGAATAAAACTTCTTTGTCATTTAATTTCCAATAGTCGTACCAATCACCAGAAAGATAAGCTGAAGGTTGAAAGAAAGTTTCGACTTCATAATTTAATAAATCAATTGGATTGGGTAATAAACGTTTTTGCAGTTCAGCAGCCGAAGGTAAATCACGGCTATCTTGGTTACGCTTATATTGAGCATCAATTCTTGATAGAGCTTTATTTAAATCGCTAGGCAACTGGTTCCATACCCAGCCTGCAAGAGCACCTGTTTCCCATGCATGCGCTAAAGCTGTACCTTCATGTTCAAAAGCAATTACGACCGTTGGCAAATTCCATTTATAAGTCAGGAAATCTTGTACATCTGCAATTGCGATGATGGTTGGATCATATAAATCTAAATCATCTATGTTAATGACTTGTAAGCCTGGCAGTTTATCCAAAGCTTGCTCTAAATAAGGAATAGAGCGTGTCGGTTTAATAAAATACATAGAAGATATGGTAGTCCTTTTATATGATCACTTTATTCATCATAGAGTATGTATGATCAAAATCAAGGTATTGCCGAACTCTTAATCCAAGCAACACCTTTATTTTATGTTAAGGGTTTTGATTCTCATCTGGTGTATCTTCTGAGTCATCATCAATGAAAGATACGTCAGCTGAGTCACCTTTCTTCTCTGCAATTTGGAATGCTTTACGCTGAAGGTATAAGTCTCGAATCATAGCGTATTGATCACCTTGTAAGGTTTGATCTAAGTCAAGATATTGAGCACGTGTATCCACGGCTTGCAATAGATTACTCGACCAATAAAGACCTTCTTGATCATCCATAACGTATTTTTGTGGACGAGCTTGGGCATCTACTGCTAAACCAAAACCATCACGTAAGGTGCTTGGACCAAAAAAAGGCAACATAAGAAATGGGCCAGAAGGAACGCCATAGTAGCCAAGAGTTACACCAAAATTCTCTTCTTCAGTTGGTAAACCTAAGCGACTTGCGGGGTCAGCCAAACCAAGAGTGGTTAAGGTGTTAATTGTAAATCGGCCTAAAGTTTTTGCTGCACGGCCAGGACGGCCTTGAATAAGCTGATTGACAGCATTCCATGGTTCACCAAGATTTTTACGGAATTGGCGATAAGAACCACGTACATCTTCTGGGGTTTTTTCTCTATATTGAACAGCAACTGGACGTAAAAAATTGCGATCCAACATATCATTAAAAGAATAAATTGGGCGGTTCAATGATTGCAAAGGATCTTTGACAAGATCTGGTTGAGCTGCATTTGCATTAATTTTTAAATCTTTAACTTTAATATTTTTTAAATCTTTAATAATTTGGGAACGGGGATGGTTTGGCCCTGTTTCTTCTAATGAACTCGCATTAGCAGATTCACTTACCGTGTTTTCTTGAGCATATATAGAGGTACAAACACCTACAGATAACACGCTTAGTAAAATTAAATTAGAATAATTCATATAATTCCTTAACCGCCAGCCAGGCTAATACTTAATGTGCAGTTGGGTGGAGATATGTTTTAATACAAAATTGATAACCTATTATCAATGTAAAATTGATCAAATAATATAGATAAAATGCTAAAATGACTAAAAAACGAACATGTGGTGATATTAAATTAAAAAAGGGGTTGTCAAAGGTTGTTAATGGTCTATAATGCACATCCATCGGCGGTGATGCAGATAAGAACTTGTTGAAAAACAGTTACTTGTAATTAAGTTGGTTACTTTAAGTGATGAATTTGATAAGAAGTTGGTTTTGAGAATAAGTTTTAAAAATATCGAAATTACCTGTTGACTTTTAAGAGATTAAGAGTAATATAGCCGACCTAGCTTGCTGGTGACGAACCAGGAAGAAGATCATTAAGAGAATTGAAGAACAACTTGTGTGGATTTTTACTGATTGATCGATCG